>JAILHD010000165.1 GCA_024696155.1 Treponema sp.
ACGAAGGGCAATATCAAGGGCGTTTACAGGACCGTCACCCTCGCCCGCTGTAATTTCAATCTGACCATCAACTTCAACCTTAATCTGAGCACAGGATGCAACACCTTCTTCTGGTCTTGGGTTAGAACCATTTGTCTGATAATAGTGCAGCTTAAAGAATGGCTGATACTGGGCCAGCATTTTGCGCACCATAAGCTCAAAAGAACCATCGGCACCTTCAAACTGGTAGCCGTTCATTTCAAGTTCTTTCATCTTTGCAATGATTTCTTTTACAATTGGATCAGACTTCTGAACGTGTGGCGCAAACTTCTGAATCTTTTCGATGATTGTACTGCGGCCAGCAACCTCACTCATAAGGAAGACGCGGCTGTTACCAACAGTTTCAGGCGAAATATGCTCGTATGCCGAAGGATTTTTAAGAACTGCATCAATGTGCATACCGGCCTTGTGAGCAAAAGCACTTCCTCCAACATAAGGAAGCTGGCTGTTCAGGCTGACGTTAGTAATTTCGCTTACACGTTTACAAATAGAAGTAAGATTTTTGATATTTTCTTCCGGAATACATTCGTAGCCCATCTTAAGCTGCAAATCCGGAATAATAGTAGAAAGATTTGCGTTTCCAGTTCTCTCACCAAAGCCAAGCAGAACGCCCTGAACATGAACTGCGCCTTCAGTTACGGCAACAAGGCTGTTTGCAACGGCAAGGCCTGAATCATTATGAGTATGAATACCAATGCGAACCTTGCTTCCAAAAGTTTTTACAACATCTTTTACAGCCTCACGAAGTTCATCAATCATAAAGCCGCCTTTTGTTTCGCAAAGGCAAAGAACCTCAGCACCACCATCAACGGCAGCCTGCAAAGTTTTAAATGCATAGTCGTGGCACTGCTGATAAGCAGTAAAGAAATGCTCAGCATCATAGAAAACTGTGCGTCCATTTTCACGAAGGAATTCACAGGTTTCGCGAATCATATTAAGATTCTCTTCGAGCGTAGTTTTAATAATGTCGGTAACCTGAAAATCCCAGGTTTTTCCAAAAATTACAACGTAATCAGTTCCGGCAGCAAGAAGGCTCTGCAAATTAGAATCTTCTACGCATTTAATATCCTTACGTCTTGTAGAACCAAAAGCACAGAGCTTTGCAGTCTTAAGCTCAATCTTCTTCATTTCCTGGAAAAATTCCATGTCTTTTGGGTTACTTCCAGGATTACCAGCTTCAATATAGCCGATTCCAAGCTCGTCTAAAGTCTGACAGATATGGATTTTATCCTGTACCGAATAACTAATACCCTCGCCCTGCGCACCGTCACGCAAAGTCGAATCAAGAATCTCAATCTTTTTCATCAAATGAATAGTAAAAAAAAACGAAGATTTTTTCAATAAGAATAAAATTTTTAAGTCTTTATGAATTTATTTCTTCTATATAATTATCGTTTTCTATAATCAACAGGGCTTACACCATAATGTTCTTTAAAACCCGCACTAAATTTACTTTGACTTTCATAGCCCACACGCTGAGATACTTCATTTATACTCAAATCCGTTGTCTGTAAAAGTCGTGCGGCTTCTTCCATACGATGGATTTTTATGTGAGCCGCAAGAGAAGTTCCGTAAACATCCTTAAAAACAGTTTTTAAAGTAGTTGTATTCATTGCAAACTGCTTTGCCAGATCTTCTATGGTAATGCGCCGGGACATGTTTCTGATAAGAAAATCGTGAACTTTTTTTATTGTTTCCACCTGATTTTCAAGATATTCAGATTTTTCGTTTATAGATTCATGTTCGATTTTAAAATCGGGACAGGTAATTACCATCATTTTTTCTATGATTTCGTGTAGAGTTTTGCTGGATTTTCCGTCACTCGCCGTGTAAAAAACTTCTTTTCCGTCACGGTCACATTCAATAAGTCCGCTGTCTTTTAAAAGCCGCAGATGATGAGAAACCGCCGGCATAGTCATCTTCATTACATCGGCAATATTCTGGACGCATTCTTTTGAATGGCACAAAAGCCAGAAAATTTTTAGACGCGTTGAATCAGCAAGAAGCGAAAAAATATCTGCAACGGTTTCAAATTCCTTTTGACGAGAAAGCTCAGAACGCAAAAAATCAAGTTTAAAATATTCAGAATGGTGATGAATGTGATTTTCCATACAAACTCCCGATTAGAAATAAAAATATTCCAAAAAGAAATTTAATGCTTCAAAAACTTGCGGATTTACAATTTGAATTATATAGTTTTTATAAAGATTAAACAAATGTTTAATTGTGCAAAAAAGAACTACACTACACGACCGCAAGTTATTTTTTTTAACAGTTTGGAGGAGCTATGACAAAAAAATATTCAATTGAAGTTGACTGCGCCAACTGCGCAAACCTTATGGAGGAAACTACTAAAAAGGTAGAAGGCGTAAAAAATGCTGTTGTAAACTTTATGACACAAAAAATGGAAGTTGAGTTTGCAGACAACGCTGATGAAAAATCAGTTATGAAGGCAGTTTTTAAGGCATGCCGCAAGGTTGAGCCAGACTGCGAAATCGATTTTTAAATAAAATAGGTAAAGCTAAAAAATTGCTGCATCGCAATTTTTCTTAACGCTTTGCTATTGAACACCGCCCGCTCTGACAGGCGGGCTCTCACAAGGAGGCAATTATGACAAAGAAACAGAAAAAAATGACATGGCGGATTAGCACAACTTTTTGTTCACTTGTAATTTTGCATTTTATTCCTTTTGAGTCAAAAATTGCTTCCATTATAAAACTTGCCCTTTATCTGGCACTTTATGTTTTAATCAGCGGCGACATTCTGCGAAAAGCAGGACGCGGAATCCTGAACCGCCAGGTATTCGACGAAAACTTTTTGATGGCAATTGCGTCGCTGGGTGCCTTTGCCCTTGCACTTTATTCAAAGAGCGGCGACTACATAGAAGCTGTTGCCGTTATGCTTTTTTATCAGGTTGGAGAACTTTTTGAAAACATTGCCGTTGGAAAAAGCCGCAAGAACATTTCCAATCTGATGGATATTCGCCCCGACTATGCAAATATTGAAAAAGACGGAAAATTGATTCGTGTTTCGCCAGAAGAAGTAAAAACAGACACAGAAATTATAGTTCAGCCTGGTGAAAAGATTCCGCTGGACGGAATCGTGGTAGAAGGCACCTCGTCACTTAACACCACAGCACTCACAGGCGAAAGTCTTCCTAAAGACGTTTCAAAAGATGATGAAGTTATAAGCGGATGCATAAACCTTACAGGCGTACTTAAAATCCGCACCACAAAAGAATTTTCTGAATCAACAGTTTCAAAAATCCTTGAACTGGTAGAAAACTCAACCTCAAGAAAATCAAAATCAGAAGCCTTTATTTCAAAGTTCGCCCGCGTTTACACTCCTCTTGTATGTTATAGCGCCCTTGCACTTGCTGTACTTCCACCGGTGATCAGACTTTTTATTCTGGGGCAGCCTGCACTATGGTCTCTCTGGCTTTACCGTGCCCTCACATTTCTTGTAATCAGCTGTCCTTGTGCACTTGTAATCAGCATTCCGCTAACCTTCTTTGCAGGAATCGGTGGTGCAAGCCGCAACGGAATCTTAGTAAAAGGTTCAAATTATCTGGAGACACTTTCAAACGTAAAAACCGTAGTTTTTGATAAAACCGGAACTTTGACTCACGGAACTTTTGAAGTAAGCGGAATCCATCACTCAAAAATAGAAGAGGAAAAACTTCTTGAATACGCAGCCCTTGCAGAATGTGCTTCCAGCCATCCTATTAGTACAAGCTTAAAAAATGCACACAATAAAGAACTGGACAGAAACCGCGTAAAAGACATTCAGGAAATCAGCGGAAAAGGCATTATTGCAACAGTAGACGGCGTAAAAGTTACAGTTGGAAACAAAAAACTGATGACAGAACTTGGAATTGAATACAAAGAATGCCATAAGCCAGGAACAATTATTCACATTGCGCTGGACGGTGTTTATTCAGGTCATATTGTAATTTCTGATGTAATCAAAAAAAATTCCAAGCCAGCCATTTCTATGCTTAAGCAGCTTGGAATAGATAAAACTGTAATGCTCACTGGCGACGAACAAACTACAGCCACTTTTGTAACAGAAAATCTTGGAATTGATGAAGTGTATGCAGAACTTTTACCTGGCGAGAAAGTTTCTAAAGTAGAAGAGCTGATTGCATCTACAAAAAATAAAAATCTAAACGGCAGACTCGCCTTTACAGGTGACGGTATAAACGACGCACCTGTAATTACCCGTGCAGATGTTGGAATTGCAATGGGCGCAATTGGAAGCGACGCCGCCATAGAAGCTGCAGACATTGTAATTATGGATGATGATCCGCTTAAGATTGCAAAGGCAATCAAAATCTCAAAACACAGCCTTAGAATTGTACGTCAGAACATCATATTTTCTATTGGAATTAAAGTTGCCTGCTTAATTTTAGGTGCAGTAGGAATTGCAAATATGTGGATTGCAATTTTTGCAGATGTAGGAGTAATGATTCTTGCCGTTCTTAATGCCATCAGAGCATTAAGAATCAGCTAAGTTTTTGTCAGTTATTTTCTTTTTCTTGAAAGCAACTTCTGAATAATCAGATAAGAGAATACACAGAATACATAAGCTGCAGACATGATAAGAACAATAAAGTCATTACAGCTTAAAAGATAAATTGTTTCTATAACTGCAGGAAAAATCAGGTAAACAAGAATCAAAAAGGCATTAAAACGCATAAGTCTTTTTGACTGGTTCTGCAGGGCATAGAACATGCTTTTTAATGCCCCGCCAACCTGTAAAATCATTGCAGTGTACAAAAGAGGCTTAATCAAAATCTGAAAACCAGAATAAACAGATTCTGTTCCGCTAATCACCATATATGGCAAAAAGATTGCATAAAATGACATTACAAGCGGAACAAAAGCCCCTGATTTATACAAAAGAGAATCGTGCGATACAAGAAAAAATACACCGTACAATATTACTACTGGCAGCAGAATCTGAAAGCCAAAAATAGATAAAAAAGTTCTTACTATAGAATAATAAATTACTACATGCGAATACATAAAGAAACTTTTAAATCCACAGAAAATCAGCGAAATAAAAAATCCAAGTAAAATACAAGGAAATACATCTCTGATTGATTTGTTGTAACAGTAAGCCGTAAGACTAAGCGGCATCAATAGCAATAAAAATAAGAGCATAATTGAAATTTACACTTTATTTATTTTTCTTGCAATATAAACAAATGGTGTATCAAGCAAAGATGTAAACACGTAGATTACATAGCATGACAAAGTGATGCTTGTAAGTGTTTTAAAATCATAAATGAAGAAGAAGGCACCAAAGTTAAAAATCAGAATATTGATGAACTGAGAAATCAAAGTTGAGCCGTTATTGCGCAGCCACAAGAACTTTATATGATTTCCCCACTTCTTTTCGCTGAGTTCCCAGATTTTGTGGTAAAGATGTACATCAATGCATTCAGAAACTGCAAAAGCAATAAGACTTGCAAGAAGCATGCGCGGAGTATTTGCAAAAAGGCCTTTTACACTTGGCATTGCCCAGTCGTTTGCGGACGGAGTATAAATCTGCCAGAAGAAAGAAAAGAACATAAATACAAGCAGAACCATAATTCCAATGTAGGCACCCTTCTGCGAATCTTTTTTACCATAAGCTTCGCTCAAAATATCAGTTGCAAGGAAGGTAGAAGCAAAAAGTGTGTTTCCGAGAGTCTGTTCCATACCAAAAGCAACAACAAGAATTGTTACTTCGATGTTTGCAAGAATCGTACTGATTCCAAGCCAGACATAAAGACCATATTTTCCAAAAAGCTTGAAAAATGCTAAAAGAAGGCTGTAAGACACAACCAGAGAAATGATGAGTAATAACTCATTAGGCATAATGTAACCTCTGAATAGATAAAGAATTGACCTGGTTTTAATTTACGACAGGAAGGACTACGAACTGTCGCCCTACAAAAAGGATTTTTTGCAGGGAAAACAAGTATATTGATTTTTGCTGATTATGAAAAGCGGCTTTATTTAGCTTTAATTCTAAGGATTTTTGCCTGCCCTTCTATTGTAATTTTTTCTCCAGGCTGAATGGCATAAATTTCTTCTGGAGTAATGGTTTTAGAAACTTTATCGCCGCCATTACGAATCACAGCTTTATTTGATTCAAGCACATACAAAAGCTGCCAGTCTTTCTGCATTTCAGAAGCATTTTCTTCATTTTTTGAACAGAACATGCTCCAGCCGCCTTTTACATTTACTTCATCAATAGAAAAATATTCGCATTCAAAAGTACCAGGAAAAGCCCCTACAGGAAAATCTTTATTTTCTTTAATTACGGCAAGAGCTTTTTCTACGTGAACTTCGCGTCCGCGTCCCCAGTCGTAAAAACGGTAAGTTAAATCACACGACTGCTGAACTTCCATAAGTCTGAGTCCGCCGCCAATAGCATGAACAGTTCCAGATGGAATAAAAATAAAATCACCTTTTTTTACATTTACAAAGTTCAGATAAGGTTCAAGGGTATTATTCTCAATTGCTTTACGAAGTTCTTCTTTTGAAACTCCGTCTTTTAATCCGTAAACAAGTTTTGCATCCGGCGCGGCATCAAGAACATACCAGCATTCTGTTTTTCCGCGATTACCTTCACCCTCAAGTTCAACAGCAAACTTATCATCCGGGTGAATCTGAACAGAAAGTGTATCATCTGCCTGAATAACCTTTACAAGCAGTGGATAGTCACCACCGCAGGCTGCCTTAAAATCGTCCTGACATCCGTTTGGATGTGTTGACGCGATCCAAAGCTCGTAACCCCAAATTTTATCTGATTTTATTGGATTTAATTTAAGCATAGTTTTCTCCAAAAAATAAAGGGCAGGCCTTACACCCGCCCTTTATAATCGTATTAGATTACCGGACTATTTTTCCCACAAATTCTCAGGGTAATAACCAGATTTAATCTTTGCAGCAATTTCATCCTTTACAAGCTGACGGTCTTCTGGATAAGTCATACCAAACCAGCTTTCTTCAGAACTAAAGAATTTAACAATTCCCTTTCCGTGAGCAATAATATCGCTTGTTGCCATAGGAAGAAGAGCTTCTTTCTTAGGTTCCTTAGAGTTTTTGCTCATAAAGTCATCCCAGTAAACATGGAATTCTTCAAAAGCTTTAAGGCTGAATCCGAACAGGTTCATACTTACCCATTCTTTACCAGTCATAATCTTTTTTCCACCGTCAATTTCACTGATGATTTTGTCGCCTTCGTAGTAAATCTTAAGATTTTCTACAATTGACTCAAGTTTATTATCTTTTACAGTACAAACACCACGAGAAACTGAACCATTGCGGCTCATTGTATTTCCAAGAATGTATCCAACAATAGCATGCTCTGTTGAATCAGCAGGGATTTCTGAAAGATATTTTCCAAGAACTTCAAAAGCCTGACGTCCGTAGTAATCATCAGAGTTGATAACAGCAAAAGGAGTTTTTACAGCTTTTTCTGCACACAAAACAGCATGAGCAGTTCCCCATGGCTTTTCGCGGCCAGTTGAATCAGCAATCTGCTGAGGTGTCAAAAGACTTTCGTGCTGCTGGAAAACATATTCAGCATCAAAATTGCGTGCAATACGGTCAAAAAGGCGGCTTCTAAAGTCAGCTTCAATGTCCTTACGGATAATGAATACAACTTTACCAAATCCGCTCTTTTTTGCATCAAAAGTTGCAAAGTCAAGAAGGCACTCGTCGTGGAGGCCAACTCCGTCAATCTGTTTTACTCCACCGTAACGGCTACCCATTCCGGCTGCCAAAACTAACAATGTAGGTTTCATAGTTTTTTATACTCTCCTATTATTTTTTTTATTCGCTTACAATTGTATCAAGTGCAAGAAGCATCATTTCTTTAAATGTTGTCTGACGCTCTTCTGCAGTTGTTGCTGTTCCTTCAAGAATGCTGTCGCTAACAGTAAGAATAGATAGAGCTTCTCTTCCATACTGAGCAGCAAGTGTATAAAGTTCAGCAGATTCCATTTCGATTCCAGCTGCACCATACTGTTTCCAGAGCTTCCAGTTTTCATTGATATCATAGAAGAAATCACTAGAAACACAAGGAGCTACTTTTGCCTTCATTCCAATCTCTTTTGCACGGTTATATGCAGTGTACAAAAGATTAAAGCTTGGAACAGGAGCATAATGCAAAAGTCCAAATCTCTGAGACTGAAGGCTAGAATCTGTGCAGGCACCGTTAGCTAAAAGAACATCGCGAAGATTTAAATCTTCACTAATAGAACCACAAGTTCCTACACGAATAGCTTTCTGAACATTATAAAACTTAAATAATTCTGTTACATAAATAGAAAGAGATGGCTGTCCCATACCAGTTCCCTGAACAGAAACTTTCTTTCCTTTGTAAGTTCCGGTAAATCCATACATACCGCGAACTTCGTTATAACATTTTGCATCCTCTAAAAAGTTTTCTGCAATAAATTTAGCTCTTAAAGGATCTCCAGGTAATAATACTCTGTCTGCGATTGCACCTTCTGGTGCGTTAATGTGTGTACTCATAGGGGTTATTTTATCACATATAAAAAAAAATTACAAAAACATAATTCCAAAAACTGCACCAGCCAGAATTATAAAAATCGGATGCAGATTAAACTTAAAAAACAAAAAAGTAAAAAGGGCATAAGCGGCAATATTCACAAAATCAAAAAGCGCAAAAATATTTTCCCGCGCAAGAGAAGCAACACCAGCCAGCCCCGCCCCTTCCGGCACATTAAAAAGCGCAAAAACAAAAATCTGCAAAAAAGGCAAAAGAACAAGACCTGTGCTAACCGGTCGCAAAAATGCAAGAGTTCCTTTTACATAAATGTTGTCGCTAAATTTCTTTAGGAATCCCGCAATAATCATAATGCAGATTAAAGACGGCAAAACTTCTCCCGCGGTGGCAATAAGACCGCCCGTCACGCCATAAAGATTATAGCCGATGTAGGTTGCCATATTAATTCCAAGCGGCCCCGGCGTAGATTCAGAAATTGCTACCATATTATAGAAGGTTGCAGAATCAATCAGCCCCTTGTCTACAATCGTCTGCTGCATAAGCGTAAGTGCCACAACCCCGCCGCCAATTGTAAAAAGCCCGATGTAAAAGAAGGTACAGAACAGCATAAAAAGGCTCATTTTTCGCCCCCTTCTTCTTTTGAAGGATGATGCTTAAACTGCCTTGCACGGACAAAAACCATACAGCAGGCAAAAGCAATTGCACCTAAAATGATTATGTAAGAAGGCAGTTTAAGTAGGCCAACGCAAAGGAAAGCCACCATCATAAAAATAAAGTTCACAGGAGTTTTAATTGTTTTTTTTGCAAAACTTACCACAACATGAGTCAGCAAAGCGGCAACAGCAACATTTATTCCTTTTAATGCCTTCTGCGCCACAGGATAATCTGCCACAGAATTAATAAAACGAGCCAAAAGCATAATAATTATAAAAGAAGGCGTTACCATACCAAGAGTGCCCGCAATTCCGCCAATAATGCCAGCCCGCTTAAAGCCCACAAAAGTAGAAACATTTACAGCAATAATGCCCGGAGTGCTTTGTCCAACGGCATAATAATCAATCAGTTCTTCTTCTGTAATCCAGCCGCGGTTTTCTATAAGTTCACGGCGCAGCATAGGCATCATGGCAAGACCGCCGCCAATCGTAAAAGTTCCTATTTTTACAAAAGCCAGATACAAATCAAGCAGTTCCAGCAAAAGTGATTTTCTCATAATTACATTTTACCTTTTTTGCTGGATTTATTCACCAGAATAGCAGATACTAAAATTAATGACAGTTTATTTATGTTCAACACAGCCAGAAATTTTTAGATTTCTGGCAAATAGAATAGAAAAAATCGGACATTTCTGTCTGCTTTTTTCTGATTATACAAATCTTACAAATACACTTCTAAATTCAAAAACTCTCCCAGACCTTGTTCTTGTAGATTACAAGGTAGACAATCATATTCTTACTACAAACCCGTACGAAAGTCTTGATGAAAGAAAAATCTATCTTCCGCTCATATATTACAATGATCCCTGCATTGCAAAAGGGGCAAGAGTTTCTGTATGGAAGAACATAATAGAAAACTTCTGTAATAAAGAATACGCCCCTCTAGATAAACTGTTTCCAGACATGCAGACAATGGAAGAACTTCTTAACCTTGTTTCTGATTTTGTGGAATCTAAAGAGTTTTCTCCATATATATACCTTATGCAGGAGCCACAGCCCTTTCCAAAGGATTTTTCTACAAAATCATTAGAGGAAAAACTTAAATATGACAGGAATCATTATTTTAATATAGAAGATTTCAGGCAAGCAGCAAAACTTCCAGAAAATCTTTTTGTTCTTTTGCAGATTTTTTACGACCACAAAGACGATTACATTAGTCTTTCAGACTTAAAGAACTTTTATTTAGAAAAGAAAGGCGAACTTTCGGAAGAATCTCTTAAAGTACATATTTCACAATTAAAATCCAGCTTAAAAAAGTTTGCAGATTTTAACTACAGTATAGAACATTCGCCAAAAGGCTATAAGTTTTCTATCAGATAATCCAGACAATCAGGTAAATAAAAAAGCCGGTAATATACACCGGCTTTCATACAATTAAAGACTAAGATAATACCTTTGAGATTCTTTCAAGAACCTTCTTTCTGTCCAGAGGTTTGATAATATAACTCTTTGCACCAACCATTAAGGACTTCTTTACAAGTTCCTCTTTACCAAGAGCACTAACCATTACAACCTTAGCATTTTTATCAAAAGCGATAATCTGTTCCAAAGCTGTAATACCGTCCATCTTAGGCATAGTAATATCCATTGTTACAAGGTCAACATTCGGGCAAAGTTCTTTATATTTATTAACACCATCCTGTCCATCTCCAGCGGTAGCAACAACTTCGTAACCTTCACTTGTAAGAATCTGACCAAGCTGCTTTGCAACGAACATAGAGTCGTCAACAATCAAGACTCTGAACGAAGTTCCATCATCTTTACGACCCTCAGGAGGACGCTCATTAATTGTAGGATAGTCTTGTGTAGTTTTCATAATTTATCTCCTCTTGCTCTTTTATGCTCGTTCCCTGATAGAAACGTTTACTTCTATTTTACCACAATTGGAAATTAACGGAACAATAAGAGCTTCAACGCTGTCTGTTGTTCCACCCAACGCCGCGATTTCCATCTTCTGACCGATAAACAATGCAGGAGGAGTTAAGTCGAACTTAAAGCCCAGCTCATGCAGTTTGGTTACAGCCTGTGCAGTAATAAGATTTGCAAGCTCACTGATAGTTGCTTTTGCAAGATCATCGAATTGTGCCAGAGTTTCTCCGTTCATTGCCGAGGCAATATTAAGAGCAGTCTCCATAGTCATATCAAAAAGAACACGCCCTTCAACATCACCAGCAAGACCAACTAAAGCGGCAACCCCCATTACCGGCATTGCGGTTGATTTCAGATATAAATCGCCCCGCTTTACTTCAGCACCACCAAGAACTTCCTGCAAAATACGAAAAGAAGTTTCAACAAACGGATTAATATACTCAACTCGCATTTTTATCTCCTTAATCTTTATTGTATGCTACAAGCGCACCAACTGTATTTTCACCAAAATTAAACGAAGCCGGCATTGTTTCGTTCTCTCCAAGAATTGCAATACCGTTTCCCTTCATCTTCTCCTGGAAATCTGCCACAACAGTATTCTGAGAAGCCTCATCAAGCATTGAAACAACATCTCTTGCAAAAACTATATCTACCATTGGCAGAGCATTCGTATTCTTGCAGTCATGGTATTCAAACATGATGCTATCTTTTATATCCTGATTAAAAGTATATTCCCCATTTGCCTTTTTTGTCAAATAAGAACTATACCAATCGTCAGCCAATTCAGCAGGGATACTCATCATTGCAGCATTAGACACTGTAAGCAAATCTACATCCTGTGCATAAACCCTGATTTTTGCTTTTGGATAGCGTTTTGCGAGCACACAAGCTAAAGAATATGATTCTGTACCTTTTCCGCAGCCTGGATTCCATACAATAATCTGTTTTGCAGCATTATCTGGAAGCAGTTTTTCAAGCGATTCTGCAAAATCCTTTGTCCACCACTTGCCTGTACAAGTAGACCAGAAGGTAGAAAGGAATTCTTCTGCATCTGCTTCGTTCTGAATCTGAGTTTTTCCAGCTTTTGACCATTCAGAAAAGCGGTGACGTACCCACGATTCATTTACCGAAGTTACATAGAACTTCTTATAATTTGCAAGCGATTCAACTGCAAAGTTATAGGCACCTTCGTCCACATCAGACTTTAGTTTTTCTGCAGCCTTAGGAGCCTCTGCGGCTTTTAGATTTTCTGCTTTTGCAGCAAGTCCAGATGAAGGAGCTTTTCCTTCTGTAGCGGCACTTGCGGCAGCAGTTTTTGTAACTGTTCTTTCTGGCGGTGTATAAGTTGCCTGTGGACGAGGCACATTTTCCATAGCATCCTTTCCAGAGAAAATGCGTGTAATGTCCAGAAGAACATAAAGTCTTTTATTGGCTTCTACAACACCGTCAATGTATTTAATATTAATATCACCAAACAATGGGTGCGGTGGCTGAATCGTACTCTTTTGAATACCTACAACCTTATCAATTTTGTCTACAATTACACCAAACTTCTGATCATCGACCGCAAGAATAATAATATTTTCCAGTTTCTTACCATGTTTTGGAGGAATTTCTACACCAAAGAAAAGGCGCAAATCCAAAATCGGGATGATTTCACCACGAAGATTATATACACCACGCACAAACGCCATTGTATTAGGCACAAAAGTAAACCTGTCTGCCTTAACAATTTCTTTTACGTGCATGATATCAAGAGAATAATCTTTATCGCCAAGAGAAAAAGTTACCATCTTAAAGTCAATGACGGTATTTTTATCTTCCTCCTGCTCTTTTTCTGCAACTTGAGTCTGAACAACTACCTGATCTTCTGCTTTCATTTCCGACTCCTTTTATGCACTCTGTTCCTGCGCCATCTGCTCCTGCTTAACTCCAAGATCAAGCAAAGCTCCAACGTCAATGATTAACGAAACAGAACCATCTCCCAAAATTGAGGCACCAGCAATGCCTGGAGAATTGGTAAACTGATCTTTAAGAGGCTTAATTACAACGTCCTCTTCGCCAACAAGGGCATCTACCATTACACCAATTTTCTTATCCTGGTTACCTACAATTACGATATAACATTCGTCCTTCTGCTCTGCTTCCGGCATTCCAAAAAGACGTGCAAGACGAAGCACAGTAATTACTTCGTTGCGGACATTCATTACTTCGTAGTTATCAATATGATTAATATCTGTAATCTTTACACACTGGCTTTCAATTACGTTTGCAATTGGAATTGAGTAAACTTCTGTTCCAACGCGAACCAGAAGCCCCTGAATAATTGCAAGTGTAAGAGGAAGCTTAATTACAAAGCTTGTTCCCTTTCCTTTTGCAGAATTAACTGTGATTGTTCCCTTAAGGTTATTAATCATAGTTTTTACAACGTCCAGACCTACACCACGACCAGAAATATTAGAAATTGTAGCCGCAGTAGAGAAGCCAGGCAACATAATAAGCTGGAAGGCATCCTGCTCAGAAATCTGCTTATCCGGATGAATAAGGCCTTTTTCTATAGCCTTTGCCTTTACTTTTTCTACGTCAATACCGGCACCATCATCTTTAATTTCAATAACAATCTGGTTACCTTCGTTAGACGCTTTAAGAAGAACTGTACCTGTTTCCGGCTTTCCGGCAGCCTTTCGCACATCCGGCATTTCAATACCGTGGTCAACGGAGTTACGAACACAGTGCATAATAGGGTCGAGCAAATCTTCTACAACCGATTTATCAAGTTCTGTATCCTCACCTTCAATTACCAGATCGATTTTTTTGTTCAAATCACGCTGCAGGTCACGAACTACACGAGGGAATCGGCTGAAAATCTGATTGATAGGAACCATTCGGATTTTCATTACGCCTTCCTGAAGTTCGCTGGCAATTGTTCCAAGGTTCTGAGTTGTAGAACGGAAACGGCCTGTAATTCCTTTTGATTCTGCCTCATATGCTTCAAAAACAGAGCCAAGATCGCCGTATTCCTGAACAATCTCTTTTTTAACCTCTGCAGGATTTTCCCCATCCTTAACCTTTTCCATATAATCAGTAAGGTGGTCAAAAAGACTGCGGAGTTTTTCTTTATATTCAGCCTGCAAAGCCTGGAAGCGGTTTAATTCACTTGAAGTCTGAGCTGCAAGCTGGTTGAACGAAGCCTTTGTAATTACAGCTTCAGAAACTAAGTTCAAAAGATAGTCGATTCGACGTGAATCTACACGCAAAATTGAACCCTGCTGTGCCGCATGAGCATTTGCAGCTGGAGCCGCTTTTGCTTCTGTCTTCTTTTCTGCTGCATTTTCTCCACCACCAGCAGGTGCTGCAGGTTTTGCTTCTGGCTTTAGAACGTTATCATTCAAGATATCGTTCAGTAATTCATTCTGAGAAGCACTTATTTCTGCTCCTGGCGGTAAATCTGTAGTAGGAGTAATAGGTGCACTGCTTGCAGCTGGTGCCGCCTGTACCGGAGCAGCCGCAGGCTGAGGTGCCGGAGCCGCTTGTGGAGCTGGGGCTGCCTGTGCCGCAGGAGCAGAAGCTCCACCGCCTTTATAATTTGCATCTGTAATCTGCTGTGCATCTGTAATAAGAGTTACATCACTCAAAAATGCAGTATCTTCTATAGCAGGGCCATCTGCATCTGTGGCAATATAATAGTAAACCCACTCGTAAAACTGGTCTTCGTAGAGGGCATCAAAATCTGGATTTGTTTTAAGAACATTACCTATTGCCTTTAATGCAGCAAATACCTGAATTCCACCAACTGAGTTCATAGGATTACTTTCATCAAACTGAACGGCAATACACCAGAGTTTCTGATTACCTTCACAAGTTTGTTTTAGTTCGGCATATTCATCTTCTGATAATTCTGGAAGAGCAATGCCACTTCCACCAGCTGCAGGAGCTGCCTGAACAGGTTCTGGAGCTGGAGCAGGTGTTGGCGCAGGAGCAGGACTTGGTGCAGCGGCTGCAGGTTTTGCAACAGTTTTACCTTTTCCATCTTTTTCTGGAATATAAGCCTGAAGTTTTGAAACAATGGCACTAGTATCTTCTTCATAAACAGAGCCATTTTGCCGCGCTTCCAGCATTGCCTTTATGACATCGATAGAGGAAAGAAGAATATCAACGATATTTTCGTCAACCTTCACTCTATCTGAACGCACTTCATCAAGAACATCTTCAACTGTATGTGTAAAATGAGTGATTTCAGTCATTTCAACAGTTGCAGAACCACCTTTTAAAGTATGAGCAGCACGGAATATTTCATCAATAGCTTCGTGATTAGATGGATCGCCTTCAATAACAAGAATGTTACTTTCAAGCTGCTCCACCTGCTGCTCAGCTTCAGCAAAGAAGTCTTTTAAGAGTTCTTCATTATTTGGGTCAAGATAATCGCTCATAAAAATAATTATACCCCCAAAACACTAGATTTCAAGAAAAAAAATATAAAACTGATAATAAAATTTTATATCTTCACGGCAAAAAAAAATCTTTAAAGTAAACCGCATTTTCTTCCGATAATGAAAACGGAGTGTTTTAAACATTTTCGGCTTATAGAGGTAGCTATGAAAAAGGAGTTTCTTGTTTCTATATTATTAATTGGCTCAGCTGCTGCAAACCTTTTTGGAGTAACAGCGTTTACCGGCTATGCAGGCGGAAAACTTAATCAGTCTGCAAAAGAAGAAGCTGATAATTATGAAGGACAATTAAAACTTCAGGCATTTTTTGCAGGTCAGTTCAATTTTAGTCAGAATATATGGTCTCACCTGGAATTTTCTATAGATACAGACAATCTTTTAACTGACGACATTTTCAAGAAAACTCCAGCACAATTCAGAATTGAAGAACTTTCCATTACAGGAAAAATGTCCTTAAATAATAACGTAAACTATGTTAGTGCTTTTATTGGAATGTATGATCCAATTGGTTCTGACATTTTACTTCAGCGTTATTTTGGAATTGATCCGATTGCTTCTAAAGTAACAGACAGTTGGCTTGGAACAGGAAATTCAATTCTATATCCTCAATGGGGAATTGGTATTTCTGATGTAATAAAATCTTACTCATGGCCAGGACTTATTGGACTTTACCTCTACGTAAACAGTGAAGATGAAGAATACAAAGTATTTAATGCAGATTTACGTACTGCAGTCTGCTTCCGATATTTTACAATGGATCTTGCAGCAGGTCTTGGCGCCCCGCTTTCAGATAAAAATCAGGGAAAAGACGTAATTGTAGCCGTAGATAAACTTTACTGGCATATGGGAACCACATTTTTACTTGGTAACAATTATACGGGAGCCTCTCTTTTTGGACAGATGGGTATAAACAATGCTTCTATTAAACCAAAAGGCAGCCAGATGACTATTACTCCAGAAACCTGCTACTTTCTTGTTGAACCACGATTTTACAATGGAATAGCACATACTCACATTTCTTTCTATATTCTACCAAAAGATACTGTTGCAGAACTGATGATTCTTGATAACACAATGGGTGTAAATCTGAATATCTTCAAAAATGTAACCACACGAAACAGCATTTTTACAATGGGTATGCATTTAGGCGCAGGTTTTGATGATAAATACATTGATGATGTTTTAGATTATAAAGATTACAAATTATCTGATTTGAATGTTAATCTGATTCCTTATTTTTCTACTAATGTTCTGGCAGGAACTCTTAATACCTCACTCAAGGTAAAGTTTAAGAAGTTTGCAAATGGAGAGCCGGAAAAGGCATTTGAAATTGATATTGGATATAAGTGTAAACTTTAAGGCTTAACACCCAAAAAAAATGCTTCCGCGATGCGTGTCTTGCTAACTGCGAGCGTGGGGTATAAAGAAGTTTGACTCGCTTCGCTCGCCCCCACGATGCAGTTCGCAATCCCCGCCTCGCTCGCACATTTTTTTTTAGTTTTTCTTACATAAAGCTTTCTCTTAAAGAACCAGCTCCGACAAGCGTTTGCAAGCTTCATGAACGTCGGTATGATGACCGAAGGCACTGATTCTTATGAAAGATTCACCAGCAGGACCAAAACCGCTTCCAGGGGTTGTAACTACACGGCACTTATCAAGCAGTGTGTCAAAAACATCCCAGCTTTTCTTTCCAGGGAATTTTACCCAGATATATGGAGAGTTTCCGGTAAAGTAAACTTCTGCACCAGCTTTCTTAAAGTTTTCACCTTCAAAAGTCTTCTTTATTAAAGCAGCATTTTCAAGATAGTAATCGATTACTTCTTTCATTGCCTTAAGTCCTTCTGGCTCAAGACATGCAAGACCGCCTGCCTGAACTACGTTTGAAGCACCATTGAAAAGAGTTGTCATTACGCGGTTCCAGTCGCGGTTTACGCTTGTGCCGTCTGCAAATTTCAAATCATTTGGAACGATTGACCAGCCAAGACGTACACCTGTGAATCCTGCAGGCTTTGAGAAAGAGTTAATTTCTATTGCACAAGTGCGTGCGCCTTCAATTTCAAAAATTGTTTTTGGAAGCTCAGTATCGCGGATAAACTCGCGGTAAGCGCCGTCAAAAATGATGATACAGCCGTTTTTGTTAGCAAAATCTACAAGTTTTTTAAGCTGTTCTTTTGTTGCAACAGCGCCTGTAGGGTTATTTGGTGAGCAGAAGTAAATCAAAGAGTTTGGTTCTACAACAGAAAGATCTGGGAAGAAGTCGTTTTCCGGAGTACAAGGCATGTAAGTAACGCCTTCGTAGCCAGTTCCGTTATTCTTTCCTGCAGCGCCAACAATTACAGAGCCATCTACATATACAGGATAAGCAGGATCCTGAACGGCAATTTTTACATTGCGGCCAAAGAGGGTCTGAATTCGGGCAATATCACATTTTGCACCATCAGAAATAAATACTTCGGATTCATCTGCCATGCCCTTGTACCAGACTTCAGCAATTTTCTTGCGGAGTTCTGTATTACCCTGCTCGTCTCCGTAGCCGGAGTATCCTTCTGGTGTAGAAAGTCCAAGAGCATAATCAGCCATTGCTTTTGCAATGAACTTTGGAAGAGGTTCTGTTGTGTTACCAATTCCAAGACTGATAATTTTTGCTTCCGGATGAGAAGCAGCATATTCGCGGCGGCGGCGTGCAACCTCTGGAAAGAGGTAGCCGGCAGT
>JAILHD010000006.1 GCA_024696155.1 Treponema sp.
AGTCTTTTTACAAAGGAGCCTTTTGAAATGGCAAAGCGAGGCACCGAACTTTTTGGAAAGCCCCAGATGATTCACACCGTAACAGTTGAAGCTGACGGCCGCTTCAGTGATATTGAAGTTATTCTTCTTGTTGACATGTATTGCGTTAGTGCAGGGGATTCACTTGTAAAAGTTTTATCTCAGTGCCCGAATGTAACAGTTATGGGACTTATGCCGAGTAACTGTTCCTGCCAGGAAACTGGTGGAGTCTCTTTTCTTTCAGATGGAATCTGCTGGATTAATTATCCGGTAAACTGGCTTTACGAGCTAGACGGCCGCCGCTACATAGACACAGATGATAGCCGAGAATGTACACTGCCGCTGGATGTTCAGATTCCATTAACAAGCGATCTTGTACATTCCCTATATTCCGAATACGAAAGTCGCGATGTTATTCTGGATTATGTGATTGAGTATCTAAATTTGAAAGAAACAAAGTGATATACATTTTCTAATAAATAATTAGATGAAGAATGTTCATATTAATGATATAATTATAATAAGGAAATATGATGAACGAAAGTCAGCAGATTTTGTTTATGCAGATACGAATAATACGCATGATGTCAGAAAAGTATTCTCTTTCATTAAAACAGGCAGCAGAACTTTTTGGACAATACAATGTACTTCCTTTCATTCGTGAAGGTTTTGGTATTTTTCATGTCGAAGGTGATGAAGCTGTTTTTGAAGAAGTAAAATCTTATCTGAAATCAAAAGGGGCTGCTGTATGAATAAACTTGAAGAAGGATTAGTTCTTTATCATGGAAGTTATTGTATTGTAGAAAATCCAGATCTGGAAAAATGTGCAATGCTTAAAGACTTCGGCAGGGGCTTTTATTTAACAACTTCAAAGGAACAAGCAAAATCATTCGCAAAGATTTCTACATCTAAGGCAAAATCCAATGGACTTATTCCATACTCTGAAAATTTTGGATATGTCTCATTCTATAAAGTTACCGGCATATCTTCATTAAAAACATTTTCATTTGAAACAGCTGATGCAGATTGGCTTCATTGTATTGTTGCTCATAGAAGAAATAAACCATTCGCTGATATAAGAAAATCAATGCAAGATTATGATGTAATTTCCGGTAAGATTGCAAATGATGATACAAACGCTACAATTCTCGCTTATATGGGAAATGTCTTTGGAGAAATGGGAACTGAACAGGCAGACAAGATGTGTATAAGCCTTCTTCTTCCAGAACGTCTAAAAGATCAGTTTTGCTTCAGAAGTAATAAAGCAATTTCTACACTTGAATTCTTGAAAAGTGAAAAAGTATCTTTGGAGTAGTGTATGACAAAGGAAAAAACTTTATTTGCAATGGACCTGACAGCTATGATGGCTGTTGAAGAACTTTCCAGAGAAACAAATCAGCCACAAGAAAAAGTTCTTCTGGATTTCATGGAATCCAATACTGCAAAAATGCTTTATGATGATTCAACAAAACTCTGGTGGGATGGACCATCTGTCGCTGCGGAAGAGTTTAAAAATCAGAAAGCAAATTAAATCATTATAAAAAATGTATTCATAAAATTGGAGCTTAAAAAAATGACAAACGACCAGATGTAAAAAAAAGTTGGAACATACATTCAGAAAAAGGCAGCGCTTATCTGGAATGTTGCCAATACTCTTGTAGGACTTTATAAACCTCACGAATATGGTCTTGTCATTTTGCCGATGTGTCTTATTAAAAGATTCCATGATTGTCTTTTGCCGACACACAGACAGGTTCTTGAAGCTGCAGAAAAGTTTAAGGACCTGGAAGTAAAAGAAGGTTTCCTAACAAAAGCAGCTGGTTATCAATTCAGATGCTCAGTCTGTTGGTTTTGATTATTGGACTTGCGGCCTGTGCTTTAAGTATTCTTTTATCAAGAAAAATCTATCATAAGAACTTTTATGAAAACAAGTTTGTAAAAAGCCTGGTTGGAAATCAAAAGAATGATGATCCCGCATTCATAGTTTTCTATCTTTTTACAATGTTACTCGGATTAGCAGAATCTGCGGCTGTATTTGCTTTTGTACAGTTTATTATTACTGGAAATTTACTTGTTGGTTGTATTTTATTAGTTTTCAGTTTTACTGCCTGGGCGTTTAATTATCCTTCGGATATGAAAGAAGATGAATAGTGATACGCCCCAAGCGTGGAGCAGCCGCGAAGCGGGCCACCGCAGGCGTAGCCGAGGAGGCTGAGCGTTAGCGAACTGCGGAAGGCGTATGACTCTGTAATTTAGGGCCCTGATAAAATTGAATATCTTCACAGGCTGAAAAGAAAGTTACTCAAAAGGTTACTGTAAACGTTACTGTAAATAGCAAAAGTGAAGGAAGTGAAGTGTCCGATAAAATCGGACAATTGAAATTACCTGCATCTGATGAGAATATTAAAAAATCTATAAATAGTAGTGAAGAGATATTGGTCGATATTCTTATTTATGAGCTCGTGACAAAATGTCACGAACTGAAATTACTTGTAACTATCGAGAATAAGAAAATTCGAAATTTTCGAATTTTCTTCAATCGTGAAACATCTATTAATTCATTAATACCTTAAATCAATTAATTCAGATGTTGAAAAAGTAGCGATATAGTAGCGATATATTCTAAAAAAGTAGCGATAAATTAAACGGGGGCGTTACGGGGGTGTCCCCTGTTAGAAGGGGTAGTGAGCAACGAAGTGCGAGCGAGGGGGAGACTTCCCCCTCATAAACACCTAGAATTGAATTTTACTCATTTTTTCTATATAATAATTTAATTATTTTCGATTTATTCAGGGGAAAAAATGAACAGACGACTTATCACAGCAGCTTTACCATACGTAAATAATATTCCACATCTGGGAAATATCATTCAGTCTCTTTCGGGAGAT
>JAILHD010000023.1 GCA_024696155.1 Treponema sp.
GATTTGAGTTCCTGGACTTTTTCTACTGGGAGCCCTTGAGCTTGAGCGATTTGTTCAACGGTAAGAAGCTGCATTTTCAGGAGGTTTGTTGCAGCTTCAATAGCTTTCTGCTGAGCGCCTTCTCTGCGGCGGCACTTGTCATAAAGTTCCTGATCAAATTCTGTTAGACTCACTGCTTTTACCTCCGCTTTATGTTCTTTGAAAAATCCGTCAAGAAGCTTCTGTTTGATAACATACTCTAGAGCTTCATTTACAGCCTGATCCAGCGGCATTTTTTTATCAAGCCCTTTTCGAATTTCATTAATGTATACCCCATAATCATATAACGCTTTGCATTTTTTTTGAAGTATTTCATTATGTCTGTAATTCACATTGATTGCGGTTGCTGTCCACTCAAATTCGCCTGATTTATCCTCTGTTGCAAACATATCGGAAAGCCGGAATTTTCTGATTTCTTCCTGCTTTCTTACTCCGTTATAAAAGACAACATAATGTGGATTGGGAATATTTATGAGACTTTCTCCATATATGTCAAAATCTTGATTAGCTAACCAGGCTTGATAGAGATGAGAAAAATAAAATAATCCGCGAAGAGGCATATTTGGATTTACCGTACTCTGATGCTCATACAGATGTATTTCTGAATTAATCAAAAATGATAAGTCATTCTTCATTGTAATGAAAATAGCATTATCGATTGTGGTAATCGTAATGTCGTTGATATCCGTATAATCAGTACCATTTAGTGCATTATAAAGTGAAAGCAGCCAGCGTTTACTGCGAACATCTTTTCCACCAAAAATCAGGCGGAAAAGCCTATCCTTGTACTGCATATTTGCGTTAGTTTTAATTTCACTTGGTAGTGGGGATGTGTTTGTTTTTTCCATATTTTTCTCCGTTTTGTTCTATTAATGTCTATCCATATACTATCTGCCAAGGGTGAAAATTCGGAATTTTTGTGGGTAAATTCTTAAAAATGAGAGAAAAAGTTTGACAGAGTAGTGATAGTGGTGCTATCATCAATTTATATTGATAGTAAGACTATCATTAAGAAATGAAAGGTTTCGAATTGAAATTGTTATTATCGTAAAAATCTAGGAGGTTTTTATATGAAAAAGTTTGTAGCTGGTGTTTTGGCATTGGCAATGGGTTTTGGTGCTTTTGCACAGGAAGCTGGTCAGATTGGTTCTCTGGCTACTTCTGCCGGAAAAATTAGTTTTGGTGCTTGGGGTCGTTCTACTTTTAATATTGGTAATGTGCAGAATACAACAAAGGTTGAGGTAAGTACAAAGCTTTCGGATAAAGCTTATTACAATACTGTTGCTGGTTTATTGATGTCTAGTGATCCAACTATGATTGCAGCTGCAGATATGGCTTGCGGTGGAAATGGAGATGGTTCTGTATGGAGTGTTGCTTCTGCAGATGCTTCTACATTTGCAGCTGTAACAAAAGGTCTTTCAGAAAGTTCAGCAGTTCGTTCTGGAATTGACGCACAGGTTTCTGCAGACCCATCTGTTATGGGATTAAAAGCATTAGAAATGGATGACACAGAAACTGAATGGTACGCATCTGTTGCTCCAGACTGGTCTTATGGTTGCCGTGTAGGTTTCTGGATTATTGGCCGCACAAATGACGAACGCTGGGGATTCGATTTCAACCTTGATAGCGATGCAGCTGCTTTGTTCGTAGGTGCTCAGAATTATGATTCAAACTCATCTGTTGGTGCTTTAAAAGAAAAGAGCAACGGACTTTCTTATGCCGAATCTGGAAAATATGCAGTTGCAATTGGTGATCAGGCAAAAATCTGGGGTATTTTTGACTTTAATCCAATCGACTTGAAAGTTGCTTTTGGTAAAATGCGAGAACAGGAACTTCGTGGTTCTATTGGTGATTTTGGTCAGCGCGAATCTGGAGATGTAAAATCAGAAGATGATATCTTTACAGAAATGTGGCCTGTTATGGGTATGTTTGTAAGTGCAAAAGGTCAGGAAGGAACTGCTCTTGAAGGTCTTTATGCAGCTGTAGACTGCGATGCTTTTGGTCTTGTTTCTGCAAAGAATGAAGAAAAAGAACTTACAACTAAACTTTCTACTCTTGCTTCTACAATTCAGGGTGGTGTAGGCTACACAATCCCAGGTCTTGCTCAGGTAAAGGCTCAGTTTATTGCAGACTCAATTGAAGAAGGAAACAAAAAATATTCTAAAGCAAAATATCAGGCTGCTCGTGATGCTGGTTTTGGCTGGGATGATTATGCCGGACGTTTTGAGTTTGGTATTGACTGGCTTGGATTTGCTGGTGGTGCAACTGGTATTGGTAATGTTGATTTGGACAAAACTCCAAATGCTAACCTTATTGAACTTGGTGTAAAAGTTCCTCTTGTATTAAACAAAGATCTTCGTCAGTATGACCCAGAAAAATTCTATGACTTCTATGCATGTCTTGGAACAATGGGTGTAATCCAGAAGGGATTTATCTTCTATAAAGGTCACATCTGGGGTGGAAAAGGTGAATCTAATCTTAGCCAGTACACAGACATTGGAACAGGAAGTGGACTTCTTGACTACACAGGAAACCCTGCAAATATTGTGATGGCTGGTTTTGATGCTTTGGCAGAAGTTTGTATCAACCCATTTGGAAAACAGAATAACTTTGCTGGTCTTTCTTTCAATTATAACATCACACTTGCTAATGCTGACGGAAAATGTAAAGCAATGGGGCAGGAACTTACTGTAAACGATCTTAATATGACAAAACACTGCTTTGGTGTAGAAGTTTATTTGAAGCACACATTTGCTGCTAACAACTACTTCTTCATTGGTGTAGCAGACAGACTTACAGTTGCTAAGATGGAGGGAACAGTTGATATTTCTGAGAACTTTGGTAAAGCAAAGGCAGGAATTGATCTTTCTTACACATCTACAACAAACAAAGTATACATCCCAGTTGGCGTAGAAATGTTCTTCTAGTCCAAAAATATACAACGATTTTTTTCAACGATTTATAGGCTCGCCTTGTGCGGGCCTTTTTTTTCTTCTTTCTTCAAAAAATTTTATACTTTAAAAATCTTCAAAATTCAAAAACTCTGCTATATAATAGAAAATTGGATAAAAATCGATATAGGTGTTATATGAGAGCATTTACATTTAAAGGTGGAATCCATCCCAAGGAGATGAAGGAGCTGAGCAATCAGTGCCCGATTACTGAGGCTTTTCCTGCTTCTAAAACGGTGACGATTCCTGTAACTATGGGCGGAGCTCCTAATACTCCGCTTGTAAAAGTGGGCGACCTTGTGGCAAAAGGTCAGATTATTGCGAACGGCGACAAATTTATGAATTGTCCTGTTCATTCTTCGGTTTCTGGCAAGGTAAAAAAGATTCAGAAGTGCCTTGTTACCGGTAACTCGGAAGTTCCATGCATTATCATCGAAGCTGATGACGAAAACAGAACTTCTTTTATGGAGCCGCTTGATCCTTTTACCTGTGAGCATGATGCTGCGCTT
>JAILHD010000045.1 GCA_024696155.1 Treponema sp.
AACTGCGAAAGTTTATGAAAGGGAAAAATATCCTAAAGGAAAGAAAAAGTCTTCGCATTGGCGGAGATTTTGCAGTACCAAATTCCCGCGAGTTTTTGTGGCAGGGCTCATCAGAAAAAACTGCGGATATGCTTTTTAATGCACTTGCTGAGTTTTCCGAAAAAACAAAAATCTCTTTTCTTGTAAATTACCACAGTGTAGAGGAAGAAGAAGTCAATGGTGAAAAAAAGCCTGTAATCACCTTTCACCCGGAAGTCATAATAAACGGAAAGCGGCTGATAAACGATTTTCCAGACATCGACCTGAACCGCCGCTATATCGTCCTTGAAGGCTGGAAGCTTTTGGATATTACATACACTAAGCCCGATTCAACGCCTGAGCCGGAAACATTGAGGGCTGTCGTAAAAAAGCTTTGCAGCAAAATGCTTAGCGCGCTCGACAAATATTTTAATGTAGACTACCGGGTTTCCCAGCTCTTTGGCACGGCAAAAAGCGAATACACAGGTCTTGCTCCAGCAGTCCGCCACGCACTGATAAATAAGTTTTAAGGAATAAAATGAAACTGTCTCAAAAGCTGCCAGCCTCATGGATAATTACACTTTTTACCGCTTTTCAAAAATCTGCGAACTCTTTGTAAACGGCAAAGACATAGAAGAAATTGCATTGATTTTTCACAACACAAGAAGCGGCAACCCGCAGGATGCACTTGGCAAGCGAGAAATTGAGCGAGAGTTCGAGCGGAATATAACTCATTCTCACGGATATTAAAACAAATTTCTTGACAGATAGGGCTGTCCCAAAAGTATGGGGCAGCCCCTAAAGTTGGACAAATAAAGTTCAATTTTAGGAGGTGCATTTTTTATGTCCAAATACTCTGAGGAGTTTAAATTACAGATTGTTTTAGAATATATTGATAAACATATAAGCCCGGAACAACAGAAAAAAAGATATGGAATAAGTCCAAGCCAAACGAGACAATGGATAGCCCAGTATGAATTAAACGGAAAATTTACCGAACCAACGCGACATTTTAGCGGAGAATTTAAGCTAAAAGTGTTAAACTATCAGCAGGAGCATCATCTTTCAGACCAGGCTACTGCATTGATTTTTGGTATCACAAACCAGGGAACAGTCTGTGCATGGCGAAAGAAATATCTTACCGGTGGTACAGAAGCTCTGTTACAAAAGCAAGGCAGGCAGTCAAAAATGCCAAAGAAAAGTCTGATACCGAACAAACCAAGAGAAGAATGGAGTAAGGACGAAGAACTGGCTTATCTTCGGATGGAGAATGAATTCCTAAAAAAATATCTGGCCTTAGTTCAGGAAGACGAGAAAAAGAAACAGCAGCAGGAAAAAGACAAAGAAAAGTCGAAGCTGTCAGAGAACTAAGGTCAAAATACAATGTTTCAGATTTAACAAAACTTACAGGGTTACCAAGAAGTTCATTTTATTACTCAGAAACTCATCCAAAGCAGGATAATCACAAAGAAGAACGTGAACTTGTCCAGCAGATATATCATGAAAATAAAGGCCGTTATGGTTACAGAAGAATAACTTTAGAGTTCAGAAACAGAGGTTTGCCCACAAACCACAAAATAATACAGAAACTGATGCATGAAGAACATATTGTGTGTAAAGTTCGTCAGCACAAATACAATTCCTATAAAGGCCAGATAGGCAAAGTTGCACCTAATCTTTTGCAGCGAGATTTCAGTACAACAAAATCGAATGAAAAATGGGTTACTGATGTCACTCAGTTCAATCTATTCGGAACAAAACTTTATCTTTCTCCGATTCTTGATTTACATGATCAGTCATTGATAAGCTGGAATCTTTCTGAGAACCCGAACTATGCCCAGACAGTTGACATGCTTGAAAAGGCATTCACTAAGATTCCTGACGGAACGAATCTGATTCTTCATTCTGACCAGGGCTGGCAGTACCAGATGCATGATTACCAGAAACGGCTGAGGGAAAAAGGAATCAGGCAGAGCATGTCGCGAAAAGGCAACTGTCTTGATAATTCTGTAATGGAAAATTTCTTTGGATTGCTTAAATCTGAACTTTTATATTTGCAAGAGTTTGAATCTGTAGAACATTTCAAGAAAGAACTGATTGCATATTTGTCCTGGTACAACGAAAAGAGGATTAAGGTTAAATTAAAAGGACTGACCCCTTTACAATTTAGGAATCAGTCCTTAAAATCAGCCTAGTTAAAGTGTCCAATAATTGGGGTGCACTTCA
>JAILHD010000074.1 GCA_024696155.1 Treponema sp.
TACGATGTAGAGATTGTGGATTACCACTAGGAATGTAAAAGAAATCACATCCATGTAATTTCTTTTACTGCAGTTTTACAACTTGTAAAACTGCTATTTCGCACATCCATGTGCGACCACTAACGTGGAGTTTAATAGGAGCAAACTATGTCTGATTTTATCGAAACACCAACAATTGGAGAAATCCTCAGCGAAGAATTTCTTATTCCACTTGGAATTTCTGCATATAAACTTGCACAGGAAATAAATGTTCCTACTTCCCGCATTCAGGATATCCTTCATAACCGCAGGAAAATAACTGTAGACACTTCTTTAAGACTTGCAAAATTCTTTGGACTATCTGACGGCTATTTTATGTCTTTACAGGATGACATTGATATAAGAAATGCAAAAATAGAACTTGCGCCACAGTTAGAAGAAATTAAAACTTATGCATATGCATAAAAAAATTCCATAACAAAGGTTCGTAGCCGACAGCGGAACAATCAATTGTTCCGAGCCATTTTTTCGATGAGCCTAAAAAATCCTTTCGCATTTTTCTTAACGGCTCTTCGATTGCAGACAGGATCACGCCCGCCTGCGAGCTTGCAGCGCAAGGGATTGGAGTGGCGGCGAAGCCGTTCGTAAGCAAGCGGAGCTTGCGTCGAATGGAGCGCGGGAGCGCGGAACCACGCAAAGCCCGGCCGCCGAAGGCGGATGCGCCCGAAAAAATGCTACTTTAACTCTGATTTTTCTTCATTGTCTTGATGGCTGTTCTATAATATTTTTTAAATTGATGGATGAAATTATCTCTCAAATTAAAAATCAGACGGAAATTAATTTTATAAACCTCAAAGACCAGATTGAGGTGGCTGAGCTGGAGGCGGTTTACGACGGGGTAAGTGCCTCGCGCTATATTTTTCATAATCTGCATTCGATTGATCGCTTTTTTATAAATCCAGATGATTATGTATATCTGGGCGAAAAGCTCTTTGGAATTGAGGAAAATCTCAGTGTAATTGATGCAGAGCGGTCCGGCTATGTTGATGATGCTTCCGCTGTAATTCCACGGGAAAAGCTTCTGGCTTATTTTGACTTTGTGAAAGATAAAATTGAAAAATATTTTGAACGGCTGACGGCAGAGGCACTTTTGCAAAAGCCGGAAGACTGCCAATATTCGCGGCTGGAATTGATTCTGGCTCAATTCCGCCATCAGATGTGGCATGCGGGGCTTTCTAGCGCAATAACCTTTGAAAGTAAAGGCATCTGGAATAAGTTTACGGGTCTTAAAAAATAGCCAATTATTTATATTTTGTTCTCTATTTTGATATATTTTATAAAATTAAATAACTATCTTCCTAAAAAGATGACATTCTTTGGAGGAAGAAAATGGAAATACATGCAATTTATTTAAAAATGTTTTTTACTGTATCGATCTTCTCTCTTTTAATGGCAAATTTTAGTTCGTGCAGTAACGAATCTTACAGTCCTTCTATTAGCGAAATTACATCCGCTACAACATCAGTAGAAATGGCTAGAAAAATGACAATAGGCTGGAACCTTGGAAACACACTGGACGCTCACGGCGACTGGACTGACAATGAAGGTGTTTTTCATTCTGATTTTAAACCTTATGAAGATGGTTCTGATACAGAAACTGGCTGGAGCATGCCTAAAACAACAGAAGCTATGATTTCTGACGTAAAAGCAAAGGGCTTTAAGACAATAAGAATTCCTGTAAGCTGGCACAATCATATTAAAGATGCAAATTACACAATTGATCCTGACTGGATGGCTCGCGTAAAAGAAGTTGTTGACTGGGCATACAACAAAGATATGTATGTAATTATTAATATTCATCACGATAATCTTTCACAAAGTCAGCTTGAAGACAGCACAAATTACGGCTTTGCACTGTCCTACGATAAAGCAATTCAGAATAAATCTAAAACCTACATCTCAAAAGTCTGGACTCAGATTGCAACTACTTTTGCTTCTTATGATGAAAAACTTGTTTTTGAAGTTTTAAATGAACCTCGCGATATTAATGGAGAGGTAACAGGCAATGAATGGTGGACCACAGACAAAAACATTGTTGCTGTAATAACAGAATATGAACAGGCTGGAATTGATGCCATTCGTAAAGTTGATGGTAACAAAAACAGATTCCTTATGGTTCCAGGTTATGCGGCAGCAGGTTCGGCAGACGCAATTCTTAATTTATATACAATACCAAAAGATTCTGCTACAGACAGACTTATTCTTTCTACCCATGCATATTCTCCAAATAACTTTGCATTGGCTGAAAATGGCTCTGCAGAATTTACAGAAGCTGGAAAAGGTGATCTTGATTACATTTTTGGCTTCTTAAAACGTGACTACGTAGATAAGGGAATTGGTATTGTTATGGGCGAAGCAAGCGCAACAGACAGAAACAATACTGCAGCAAGAATTGAATGGGCAACATATTATTTTTCAAAGGCAAAAGAAGCCAGCATTCCTATAATTCTTTGGGACAATATGGTAACAGTAAATAATGAAAACCTTGGTAGCGGCGAAAATCACGGTTATTATGATCGCAATAACCGCAGCTGGTTCTATCCAGAAATAATTCAAGCCATGATGGATGCAACTTACTAAATAAAAAAAAAGGGGCTGTCCTTTTTGAAGTCTTTTAATAACTTCTAGGACAGCCCCTTTTTTTATCTAAGAAAGAATATTAGTTTTCTTTATACCAGTATTTATCTGCATTTGAGTTATAAAGTTGAGCATTATCATAACCTGAAGTTGCACTAAGCTCAGCATCTGTTCCACTGGTAAAATCCTCATTAGCTGTAATTTTCCAACCATCTAAAGATTCAAAAGTCAAAGAAGACAGTTTTGTCTCACCACTTGTAGTTTTATTTCCATTCCAAGCAAATGCTCTAAGACCAATTTTCTTTACACTTGCAGGAATTGTGATTTCAGTATAGTAATCATTAGCTGCAAAAGCTCTGTCACCAATTACCTCTACAGATGATGGTATTACAAATTCACTATTTTGAAGAATTGTAGATCTAAAAGCTTCTGTTCCAATTTCTTTACATGCGTTACCCTTGAAACTAAACGTTGCCAAAACATAAGAAAATGTATAGGCAGGAATATGTGTTACATTTTCACCAATATTTACAGTCTTCTCTTGCCTAGATTGTGAAATATAAAAGATTTCTCCTCTTTCTTCATTATCTGAACAATTCACAGCATTATAATTAATAGTCAAAGAACTAACATCTTTAGAAATTACAAAGAAAGCTTCATTTTCCAAAATCTCAACCGATTCTGGAATTGTAATTTCACTTACAGAATCAAAATGAGTAAATGCACGTTTTCTAATTATTTTTATTCCTTCTGGAAGATTTGCCGCTACAACAGAAGTTAGATTTGTAAAACATTCCTCTGGAATTTCTTCAATAGCAGTACCTTCTTCAATTGTAAGACTTGTAGCAGAGTAACACCATCCAAAACTACACTTACCTAAAGTTGCAACAGATTTTGGAATAAAAATTGATGTAAGACTTTCGCAATATGCAAAGGCTTCTTTACCAATTGCTGTTGTTTTATCTGTAATTTCAAAAGTTTCAAGATGCTTACACTTATAAAATGCACATGCACCAATCGAAGTATATGTTTTTGGAATTGAGAATGTTTTAAGAGATTCCGCTTCGTTCATTAATCCATCTGGAATTTCAGTAATTGAACACTTAATTTCTGCAGTTTCAAGTGCTTTCATACCAGAAAATGCATATTTACCAATACTTTCAACACTAGCTGGAACAACAAGATTTTTTACTGAAGACAAACCTTCAAGAGCAAGTTCACCAATTGTTTTTAATGACACTGGAAGTGAGATTTCTTCAATACCGACAATATCTCTAATTCCAGAGTTGCCAATAGCAGTAAGTGTTTCTGGTAAACTAATAGATGTTGCTTTTGTTGCACGGAATGCAGTATCTGGAATTTCAGTTATGGCTGAAGGAATTACAATTGCATCTGCAAATCCAACTGAATAAAAAGCACCTTTTCCTAAAGTTTTTAATGATGATGGAACCTTACAATCACTTATCTTAGAAGCCCCATAAAAAGCATTATCTCCAATTTCTTCAACACAATCTGGTAAAACACAAGAAGTTATATTTTCTGCTTTATAAAAAGCGTTTGCACTTATTTTTCTAAGAGAAGAATTTTCTTCAAAAATAACTTTAGTACAACCAACTCTTTCTGTCATAAAATATGCAGGAATTGATTCTACTGTATTTTTTACAGTAAGTTCAAAATTTACATTGGATCCATATGGGAAAACATTATAGCTAGAACCATATGAATTAATAAAATCTTCAGCAGATTTTGCAGAATATTCAACTGTTTTTAGATTATCACAATAATAAAATGCAAATTGCCCTATTGTTTTTATATTTTCACCAATTTTTATACTTTCTATATTTTCAGAATATTCAAAAGCTGATGAACCAATGTTTTCTACTGAATCAGGAAGATTTACTTCAGAAAGGGCACTTCTATAAAAAGCTGAATCACCAATTGATGTACAAGAAGAATTTTCTTCAAACTCAATCTGAGTAACATTTGATAATTGATAATTATCAGAATATAAGAAATTTGAAGGAATCTTTTCTACAGAATTTTTAAATACAAATTTAACACCATTTTCTGTATCTTTTCCGATATCCTTAAATACATTACTTCGGCTCGACAAATCACCCACATTTGCAGCTGCATATTCTACAAGAGAAAGTCGAGTAGCTCCTTTGAAAGATTCAGAACTAATTGATTCAACATTTTTTCCAATTATAAGTTTTGTAATATAATTGCTTGCATTTGAAGAAGTACTAAAACATCCGTTGTATATGTATGTAACTTTATCTGTAAATTCTACAGTAAGACTATCTGCATCTTTACCTGCATTCTCAAATATATATGAACCAGAATAACTGCTTAGAGTTGCATTTATAGTTATGTTAGAAAGTGCTGTACAACCAGAAAAAGCCCGGCTGTAGATTTTAGTAACACTTTCAGGAATTGTGATTTCAGTAAGTCCTGTACAACCAGAAAAAGCGTAGCTTCCAATTTGTGTAACAGAAGAAGGAATTACAACCTTTGTAATTGATGTATTGTTCTCAAATGCTGAGTCAGCAATTTCTTTTACAGGCTTTCCCTCATAAGTTGAAGGAATTACAATTTCTGTACCAGTATAAGAACCAATACCTTTTACTTCACAATATTTAGACAAAACTTTTATTTCAAGTCCTTCTGTTGCATCAAGATTTTCATCCGGATTTGCAACTTCAGTATCAGTGTCTTCATTCTTTGGTTCACTTGAACCGTCAATAGCATTAGTCCACTTAGCAGTAATTGTTGTGTCGGAATTAATTTTATCACCGACCTTTTTGTTCCAACCGTCAAAGTTCCATCCATCTTCTGACAATTCTGGTAAATCAGAAGCTTTCAAAGCATAGCCTTTTTCTACAGTCTTATCCTTTGGAATATTGCTACCATGAGCTGAAGAATAAGTAATAGTTACTGTTGCCTCTTCATAATCCGAAGCTCCAGGTCCGTCAGTACTGTTTGCACAGGAAATAACCAATGCTGCAACAAAAGACAGCATTGCCAACATTTTTAGGAATTTTTTCATTTTTGTTTCATCTCCTTCCTCCTAACTGTAGATTCCCAAAAAAAGGATATTTATATATATATAAAATTTAGTTATAAATCAAGTATAAAGTCAGATTTAAATCTTACGTCAATCTTCTTGTTTTTTGTTATATCTAACGCTATATTTACGAAAAAGCACATACTAATAAATGAGTACAAAATCTACTATTCTAAAATTACTTTCTTCCTCAAACGATGGGGCCACCGTCAGCGGAGAAGAGCTTGCCTCACTTTGCGGGGTGAGCCGAGCAGCCGTATGGAAGGCAATTAATTCTTTGCGCGAAGAAGGCTACAACATAAACGGCACTACAAACGGCGGCTACGTTCTTGCTTCTTGCGACGTTTTGACAACAGAAGCCGTAGCCACAGCCTTTAATGCCGCCTTCCCACAGTTTGCCGGCGCAAAAATCGAATGCTTTAAAGAAATTGATTCTACCCTTTCGCAGGCAAAAAGATGGCTTTCTGAATGCGGCACTCTCCGCACAGCAGATGGTCAGCTTACTCCGGCAGGAAAAACTTACAGCAATGCAGTAATCGTTGCAGAAAAACAGACAGCCGGTCGCGGACGTTCAGGACGAACATTTATTTCTCCTGCTAAAACCGGCATTTATCTTACAGTCATTTATGCCCCGGAAGGCGGAATTACAAATCCTGCAAAAATTACAGCGTTCAGCGCCGTTGCAGTCTGTCGGGCAATCAAA
>JAILHD010000119.1 GCA_024696155.1 Treponema sp.
GAAGTATGCCCTTACTGCTCTGGAAAGCACAAGGAACGCGATGATACAGAAAAAAAAGATTTGATGAACCGCCTTAAGCGGATAGAAGGACAGGTGCGCGGGGTAGAAGGCATGCTGGAAAGCGGCGCTTACTGTACCGACATTCTGATGCAGGTTTCTGCCATTACCTGTGCCCTCAACAGCTTTAACAAGGTGCTTCTTGGAAATCACCTTAAGACCTGCGTGGCAGAAAATATCCGCTCTGGTAACGACGAAGTTATTGATGAACTTGTAGGCACTCTGCAAAAACTGATGAAATAAGGAGGCTTATATGGAACAGTTTAATGTAACAGGAATGAGCTGTGCGGCATGCCAGACCCGCGTAGAAAAGGCTGTGTCTGCACTGCCTGGTGTAAAAAGCTGCGCGGTAAGCCTGCTGACTAATTCTATGGGCGTAGAAGGCGATGTTTCAACAGAAGCAATTATTCAGGCAGTTGAAAATGCGGGATATGGAGCAAGTTTGAAATCGTCGAAGGCTGGCGGCAAGGAAAAGCCATCTTCAAAATCAGCATATTCTGATTCGCTTAAAGATACCGAAACTCCAAAAATGAAGAAGCGCCTTATTGCTTCTGTGATTCTGCTTGTACCTTTGATGTATGTTTCTATGGGCCATATGCTATGGAACTGGCCTTTGCCGTCTTTCCTTGACGGAAATCATGTGGCAATGGGACTTTACGAGCTTTTGATTTCTGCACTTGTGATGGTGATAAATCAGAAATTTTTTGTAAGCGGATTTAAAGGTCTTCTTCACAAGGCTCCCAATATGGATACCCTGATTGCACTTGGTGCTACAGCAGCCTTTGGCTACAGCGTTTTTGCACTTTTTGCAATGACTGGCGCTGTTGTAGATGCTGATAAAGATCAGATTATGTATTACATGAATCAGTTCTATTTTGAATCTGCAGCAACAATTTTAACTTTGATTACCGTAGGCAAAATGCTTGAGGCAAAATCAAAGGGAAAAACTACAAATGCCTTAAAAGCGCTGATGAATCTTGCACCAGAGACCGCCGTAATTTTAGTTGACGGCAAGGAAGTTACAGTTTCTGTAGAAGACGTAAAAGTCGGAGATCTTTTTGTGGTACGCCCGGGAGATAAGATTCCGGTAGACGGCGTAGTTACAGAAGGACAGAGCGCTGTAAATGAATCAGCTTTGACAGGAGAAAGCATTCCTGTTGAAAAAGAATCTGGTGATAAGGTGACTTCTGCAACGATTAATACTTCCGGCTACATGGTATGCCGTGCCACCCGTGTTGGAGAAGACACAACCCTTTCAGAAATTATCCGTATGGTAAGTGATGCAGCGGCAACAAAGGCTCCTATTGCAAAAATTGCCGACCGTGTTTCAGGCATTTTTGTTCCTGCTGTAATCGCAATTGCAATCATTACACTTGCGGCATGGCTTCTTGCTGGTCAGAGTTTTGGCTATGCAATTGCACGTGCAGTATCAGTTCTTGTAATCAGCTGTCCTTGTGCGCTTGGACTTGCAACTCCGGTTGCGATTATGGTTGGAAATGGAATTGGCGCGAAGTCTGGGATTTTGTTTAAGACTTCGGCATCGCTTGAACAGGCTGGCCGCACTCAAATTATTGCGCTTGATAAAACTGGAACAATCACAACTGGTATTATGAAGGTAACAGACCTTGTTGTGGCTGAAGGCACAGAAAAATCTGAACTCCTTACAGCCGCTTATTCACTAGAAGCAAAAAGCGAGCATCCGATTTCTAAAGCAATCGTAACTTATGGTCAGGAAAATAACGTAAACGCTGTAGAAAGCTCTTACTTTGAAGCTGCTCCAGGAAAAGGACTAAAAGCCCGCCTGAACGGCAAAATGATTTACGGCGGAAACGCAAATTATATGGAAGAAATTGCACAAAAAGATATTTCGTCTATTAAAAATACCCTTGATGACCTTTCTTCCCAGGGAAAAACTCCTGTTTTGTTTGCCAGCGAAGACAAACTTCTTGGAGTAATTGCTGTGGCTGATACAATTAAGGATGATTCCCCTGCTGCAATTTCTCAGCTTAAAAATATTGGCCTCCGCGTTGTAATGCTCACCGGCGACAACGAAAAGACTGCACGTGCAATAGGCACTCAGGCTGGAGTAGATGAAGTTATTGCTTCTGTAAAGCCGGACGAAAAAGAGACTGTAATCCGCGAACTTAAAAAGCAGGGAAAAGTTACGATGGTAGGAGACGGCATAAACGACGCTCCTGCCCTCACAAGTGCCGACCTTGGAATTGCAATCGGGGCAGGAACAGATGTTGCAATTGACGCAGCAGACGTTGTGCTTATGAAAAACAGCCTTATGGACGTTGCAGCAGCCATTAGAATCAGCCGAGCTACTCTGCGTAATATTCATCAAAATCTCTTCTGGGCATTTTTCTACAATGTAATCGGCATTCCTCTTGCTGCCGGCTGTTATGTTGCCGCATTTGGCTGGACACTGAACCCAATGTTTGGAGCAGCCGCAATGGGACTTTCAAGCTTTTGTGTAGTAACAAATGCCCTTCGTCTAAACTTTATCAAAGTTTACGACGCTAAAAAAGATAAATCTGTAAAACATCCCGCAAAGGGAAAGGAGAATACTATGAAAATTACAGTAAAAGGAATGATGTGCGCTCATTGCGAAGCACATGTAAAAAAGGCTCTTGAAGCAATTGACGGAATTACAAGCGCCACAGCTTCTCACGAACAGAATCTTGTAACAATTGAAACTTCAAAAGACGTAGATGAAGCGCTTATTAA
>JAILHD010000157.1 GCA_024696155.1 Treponema sp.
AAAAAAAAGTTGTCTTTTCAACTTTTTGCGATTATATTAGTATATACGAATCTAAAAATATTGACAACATCAGTTAAGTGAGGGGATTATGACTCAAGAATTTATCAAAGAAATGGAAGCACTGCTCCACGAGCAGAAAAAAACTATATTGGAATCTTTGGCAAGCCAGAGTGATGAAATGCGTGACCTTGTAAAGTCAGTAGAAAGTGGTGATGAAGCCGACGTTGCAGCAGATGCAATCGACCGAACTTTGCTTACTTCTCTTGGTTCACAGGATGCAAACCGCCTTAAGCTTATTCAGAATACATTTGAACGAATCAGTCAGGGAAAATACGGTATTTGTGTTGTCTGCGGAAAAGAGATTCCAGAAGAGCGTCTCCGCGCTTTGCCTTATGCCTTAATGTGCATTAATTGTGCAAGCGCAGAAGAACGAAGAAACCGCTAGATTTCAATAGAACCGGCACAGGGATACGTAAGTTCTCTGTAGCCGATTTTTTTTGCCATTGCAAGTGCTCTATCGAATGCGGCATCAAGATTTTTTGCATCATGAGCGTCTGAGTTAATGCATACAGGAACTCCGCGTTCGTGCAGCAGGTCTAAAAAGTACTCAGAAGGATACAATTCATCCATATTACCGCGGGCAATTGCGCCGGTATTAATTTCTACAATAACACCAGCCTTTGCAATTTCTTTTCCAGTTAAAGCAAGTTCATCTTTATAATAGCCTTCTTTTTCATCGCAGTAGTGTAAAACAGTGTTCCTTAAGCGGATTAAATCTGCGTGTCCAAGAATATTAAAATTGCCGTTTTTGAGCATTTCGCGTTCAGTTTCAAAATAGTCGTGAACCAGGCGGCGCGAATCAATTGTGGACCAGTCGCCGTCTTTGGTGTAATACTTTGCAACTGCCGCGCGGACATTGTCCGCGCTATCATCAACTGTAAAATGACCGTTGTCATGCATAATATAGTGAACTGAACCAATCAAAAAATCTGGATTAAACTTTTTGTAATCACCATCTTTGTCCGGGCAGGTAAAACCACGGATGTAGTCGGCTTCAAAACCAAGGTAGATGTTTATTTTATTTTTGTAAGCAGTTTTTAAGCGGTGGATTTCTTCGCAGTAGGCTTCAAAATTTTTTACCGGAATGTGCCAGCTGCTGGAAAACGGGAACATGCTGTGGCTTGAAAATCCAAGAGATGTAAAACCTTTTTCTATTGCGGTTTTAACCATTTCTTCTGCTGTGCTGTGGCCGTCGCAGAATGTTGTGTGAGTGTGAAAATTTGCTTTTAGAGACATTTTTGTTTCCTGACTGTTATTTTCCTATGAGCGCAAGGGCTTTTTGTACAAGAACCTGCGGTTTTTGAGGTTTTACAAGGAAGCCTTTTGCTCCAGAACTTAATACTTTTACAATGTAATCGCGTGTAAGGCTCTGGGAATAAACCAGAACCGGCGGTGACATAGGCTCTGTTTGAAGAGCGCGCATAAGATTGAGTGCCGTCTGGTCTTTTAAGAGCACATCCAGAATTACTACGTTAAAGTTCTGCTCGTGGTAATCATTTAAGAAATCCTGTCCGGATGTGTAACAAACGCATTCTGCACCAATTGCCGAAAAAATTATCTGAATTTCCTGCTGAGAAGCCGGATTATCATCAATTATTCCAATTTTAAGGACTGTGCCTGTATTTTTGTGATTTGGATTATAAATTGCTGTGTCAGAAGAAAAACGTGTGTCTACCATTGCAGAGTCTGGCGAAATTGCTTCTGTCTGACTCAAAATTTTATCTGTAATTAAGTCAGAAACGTTTGTTGCACCCTGCGGACCTAACAGTGAAGTAAGGATTCGCGGTAGGGAAGAAGAGATTTCTATCTGACTGTAATCTTTGTGTCCATTCAAAAAGTCGTTCATGTAAGGACTTAAAGAAAGCACTTTTACATTTTTTTGTGTTACTTTTGGACATTCAAGAACGCTGTCTATTAAAAATTCCAGATTAAAACCATCCGCAAAAGTAAGCTTAAGGTTTGTAAGCATAATCGCAACTTTTGGAATATCAATGCTGTCGCGGTTAATCATCTCTGTAAGGCGATGGCGCATCAGCATGATTTTTTCGTGATTAAGTCCTATGGCAAATTCAATAAAAATAATGTCGTTGTTGCGGTGAATGTCCAGAACACACGGAGAATCGTCCATGTAAAGCGGAGTTTTTAAAACCTTGCCGATTGATTCCAGAAGCTGATCAAACTGAACAGGTTTTTCAAAATATTTGATTACACCGTATTTTGCAAGATTTGCAATGTGATTTTTATCCTGATGTGGACCTGTTACAATGGTAGGAATTGGAGCAGTATTTGGTTCTGCACTCTTTTTTTCAAAAAAGTCCATCGCATTATTGTCCATGCTGTCTATATCATAGATGACGAGGTTTGGAAGATTTGTAATGAGCTTAGTATAGCTGTCTCTGAATTCCTGAGTCAGTACAACTTCTATCTGTTCTTCCGAAAGTTTCTGCTTTAAGTAGTCGCGAAATAACTGGTTCTCATCAATGATAAGGACTTTTTTCATATTTATAATTTTATCACAAAAAGTAAAAATCCTACAACATTTTTGCAAAGTAAAATGTTAAGCGAAGGTAATGTAAGTCTGGAAGTTGATATATGTTTTTTTATGCTTAGCATTGTTTTTTATTGCCGATTAAAGAAAATTTTTATATCTTAATTGTAATAAGTTAAAAACTATTTAAAGAGGTAAAATAAATGGCTAAACAGTTATTGTTTAATGAAGATGCCCGCAAAAAGTTGCTTTCGGGTGTAGAACAGATTTCTAAAGCTGTAAAAACAACACTTGGTCCTTGCGGACGTATGGTTATGATGGACAAAAAATACGGTTCGCCAGTAATCACAAAGGACGGTGTTTCTGTAGCAAAGGAAATTGAGCTTGCAGATCCATTTGAAAATATGGGTGCTCAGTTTGTTCGCGAAGTTGCTTCAAAAACAAATGACGATGCCGGTGACGGTACTACAACTGCAACAGTTCTTTCTTATGCACTGGTTCGTGAAGGTGTAAAATCAGTTGCAGCAGGAATGACTCCAATTGAAATCAAACGCGGTATCGATAAGGCTGTTAAAATTGCCGTTGATGAAATCAAAAAGAACGCAAAACCTGTAAAGGGCGCTGATGATATTACAAACATCGCTACAATTTCTGCTAATAACGATCCAGAAATTGGTAAAATGCTTGCTGACGCTATCGAAAAGGTAGGAAAAGACGGTGTTATCACTGTAGAAGAATCAAAGAACATGGATATGACTGTTGATACTGTTGAAGGTATGCAGTTTGACCGTGGTTACATTTCATCTTACTTTGTAACAGACCGCGAGCGCATGGAAGCTTCTTTCAGCGATGCAGCTGTTTTGATTTATGACAAGAAGATTTCTGCAATGAAAGACCTTCTTCCAATTCTGGAAAAGGTTGCTAATGCAGGTAAGGCTCTTGTAATCATTTGTGAAGATGTTGACGGCGAAGCTCTTACAACTTTGGTATTGAATAACATCCGTGGAACAATCAAGTGCTGTGCTGTTAAGGCTCCTGGATTTGGTGATCGCCGTAAGGATATGCTCCAGGATATCGCAATTTTGACAGGTGGTACTGTAGTTTCTGAAGAAGTTGGACTTAAACTTGAAACTTGTGGTACAGAAGTTCTTGGTCAGGCTAAATCAATCAAGATTGATAAAGACAACACAACAATCGTTGGTGGTGCTGGTGATGCAAAGGCTATTAAAGACCGTGTCGCAGAAATCAAGACTGCTATTGAAAAGTCTACTTCAAGCTACGACAAAGAACAGCTTCAGAAACGTCTTGCTAAACTTGCAGGCGGAGTTGCTGTAATCAATGTTGGTGCCAACACAGAAACAGAAATGAAGGAAATGAAGTTCCGCGTAGAAGATACAATCGCTGCTACACGCGCTGCTTTGGAAGAAGGTATCGTTCCAGGTGGTGGACTTGCTTTGATTGAAGCTTCTAAGGCTTTGGAAACAATCCCTGCTGATTTGACAGAAGACGAAAAAGTTGGATTTAAGATTGTTCGCCGCGCTCTTGAAGAACCAATCCGCCAGATTGCAGAAAATGCAGGTCTTGACGGTGCAGTTATTGCTGAACGCGCTAAGAACGAAAAGAAGGGTGTTGGTTTCAATGCTCGCACAAACGAGTGGGTAAACATGCTCGAAGCCGGAATCATCGACCCTGCAAAGGTTACATGTTCAGCTTTGAAGAATGCCGCTTCTGTTGCCGGAACTCTCCTTACAACAGAATGTGCAATTACAGACATCCCGGAACCAAAGACAGCTGCTCCAGCAGCTCCTGATATGGGTGGAATGTACTAGCCAATAGAATGACACAAGCGGCTCGTCTATGCGAGCCGCTTTTTTTTATTTGTAGATAATTTTTTTATATTTTGTGATATATTTTTGTTATGAACTTATCTGTTAATCTTTCTAATCCTTTTGTTCTGATTTTTGTTTGTGGTACCATTGCCACTTTTCTTATCAACCACTTTTTAGAGTTTATTGACTATCGCGCGCGATGTAAAAACGGCGGTACAATTCCTTCTGTTTTACAAAATATTCCGCTTGCTGCAGAAACTTTTGATTCTGCAAAGCTTAAAAATATCA
>JAILHD010000180.1 GCA_024696155.1 Treponema sp.
CATAGCAAGAGTAAAAGAAAAGCTTATTGCAGTTGGAATATAACTCAGACAGGCCAGACGAAGATATTCTCCGCCCACGCGTACAACCTCAGGATCCGGAGAATAAATTCTTATCAGCTGATGAGGAATAAAAAGTCCGAGAAGAGTAAAAACCACAGCCACAAAAGCAGCAATCAAAGTCATCAAACCTAAAGACTTTCTGATTCCGCGGATATCCTTTTTTCCCCAGAACTGCGCAATAAAAACTCCGCCGCCGGAAGTGATTCCAAAAAGAATCATATTGAGAATAAAGAAAATCTGATTTCCAAGCCCAACTGCAGCAATCTCAATGCTACCCAGCCGCCCGATCATAACGGTGTCGAGCATGTTTACAAAGTTCTGCAAAAGCGCCTGCAGCGAAATTGGAATTGCAATCGTAAACAAGGAAGAGTAAAAGCCTTTAAGTTTCATATCGCACTATTATGAAGATAAGTTTGAAAAAATCAACAGGAATCAGTGTTCATAGGCTTTCAATAATAGGAACTCAGGTTATTTTCTATTTTAGTATAAGGCTTTCACCTATGCGGAAGGACTCATATTCTTCCTGGTTAAATGGAAAATCCCAGGTACCTGCAAAATGAGTTGTGTTTCCACCGAAACCGGTTTTAAAAATATAGAGACTTGCCATTGGTGAATCTGAATCTTTTGAAGGAGGAATACCCATCAAATCATATTTAGTACAGCCCTGAGAACGCGCAAATCGCATTACTTCCCACTGAAGTCCGTAGTTTGGCATGCAATGCCTCATATCCATGCTGCTGGCCGCATACATGTAGTAGGCATTACTTCCGCAAATGGCAAGAATCAGGCCGCTTAAGGTAATCCCGTCTTTCTGGGCTGTGAAAAGATAGAACTTTGGAGGAGGAACCTGGGCATCAAGAGGTACAAGGCCATTTTCGAAATTTACAGGAGCCTTTTTGTCCATAAATTCTTTATTTAAGCGGAATAAGCTTTCAAAATAAGAATAGTCTTCATAATAAAAATGCTTGCGTTCTGCGGTTTCTTTGTAGATGTCGTAAGTTTCTCTAAGCCTCTTAAAGATTTCAGGGCTCTGTGCATCAAAAATTGAAAATTCAACACCCTCTTTGTATGCGCGTCTTACAGAATTTCTGGTCTGCTGGCGCATATTTTTTAGCATATGCTGAGGAATCTGCCGCAGGTTCAGAATACTGGTTGAAGCCGGCAAATGATTTGAAGGTGCTTTCTTAAAATTATGAAACTTGGTTCCATAGTTCATCATAATTTCAAGCATCTCTGTTCGGGCAGAAGGCTCCTGATTTATCCACTGCAGATCGTATCGGATAAATAATATAGAAGGTGGAAGCTGCTCTTTTAGGGCAAGGGAAAGTTCTTCAAGAAAGCCTGTCTTGTTGCAAGGAATTACGCTTTCGTTGGGAGCCCTTTGAACATAAGCATATACAAACTGGTCTTTAATTTTTCGTAAGAGAACCAAAAGAGGATAGGCAACTTCATTTCCGTCATCATCATTAAAGACAACTCTGAAATACAAAGCCTTTTGTCCCAGAAGCTCTTTAAAAGAGCCCCAAAGATGACTTTGAAAAAGATTATCTGCTTTTGGGAAAAAATCGGGTTGAACTTTAGAGATTGAAAGCATACACGTTCATGTCTAAATAATTTGTTATCATAAGTACATTATAGACTTTAAAATAGAAAGGGACAAGTTTTGTATTGATTAGATTATATTTCAAAATCCAGACAAGCGCGGCTTACGGTAAATGGGCGAACCTTGATGTCTGCTACGGCTACGTGTTCCGGATGTTTTGAATAACCTTTGAGGGCTTCGGTTGATTCGAAGGTTGAATCGAGCATCAGATCGGCTGTGGAAGAGGCGAGGCGGCCGCTTGTATTTACCTTGATGTCTACAAGTCCCGGGATTTTTCCTTTGAGGCCTTCAAGACCATCCTTGATTCCAGCTTTTACAGATTCTTTTTCAGAATCGCTCATCTCTTTGAGTGTCCATAAGATTATGTGTTTTACCATTTGTGATTCCTTTTGAATTCATTTTAGCACGAATCGGAGATTAAATCAAAATTACTACTTCATCACATACAGACCTCTGGCAGAGGACCTATTATCATTTTCGAAACGATAACGCTCCTATTTTTCAGATGGAAACAGATGCGTATATGCCACATGCACGAAAGGGCAGGAAAAGTAAGATTTGGAATTTATGCCTGCTCTCCGGAAGATTCATCATTTACAGCAACCGGATTAATATCAGCGGAATGTAATTTATAGAAATAAGCCTGCAATAAACATAACTCTTACTGCAGGCCATATTTTTATCCTAACTGTCCTGGAAGAACAAGTTTTTCCTTGTAGGGAAATCCTGCTTCATACTTAGCAAAGTCATCGGGATTTTCTTCGGCAACAAAGTATCCTTTTGGGGGAGTGTAAGTTGCTTCAATGCCATTCAGGTAGCCTGGAATCAGTTCCTGTGCCAGAAAGTAGGGCACATCTGAATCTTTTGGCTCGCAGTGGTAATGAATCTTCAGCTTACTAGCCAGGTCAAAGCCTGCGTGAGAGTAAAACTGAATGTTTCCTTCCATGCAGATAAAACCGATTCCTAAAGCTTTGGCTTTTACAAGTGCATATTTTAAGAGCGCAAGCCCGTAGCCCTGCCTTTTGAAATCAGGATGAATGCTGATTGGCCCAAAAGTTCCGATTGGAAGCTTTTCGCCAGTCGGTTTTCCGTTTTCCTCAATGGTCAGTTCTGCTTTTGAAAACATCATATGCCCGATTATTTGTCCGTTCTTTTCCATTACAAGCGAAAGCTCGGGAATAAAATCGGGATTGTCCCTGAAACAGTGCAGAACATAATGCTCCGTGCAGCCGGGATGATATACGTTCCAGAAAGACTCTCTGGTCAGAGTTTCAACTTCTCTAAAATCGCGCGGCTCTTCCACGCGTATTGTAAAATTTTTGTTCATGCTTATCTCCAAAGAAATGTTTTAATGAGCCGGGAGTTTTCCCGTAAACACACCTTGAAAGACCGCCCAAAAGATATCTATCTTTCAAGGCGCTTAAACAATGAACCAAGTTTTGCCAGATTTTAACATCCAGCCTCCTGTGTATAGTTTATATTAATTTTATCACGAAACGAGAGATATTTCAGTGGTTTGTGCAGAAATCTTTAGTATAATCAGTTCTTAATCACAGCTACTGCACAAGGCATCCGGCCGTCTACAACTTCATAAGTAACATCAGAATAGCCCATATCGGCAAAAAACTGTTTGTAGGATTCCAAATTAAACTGGTGCTTGAAACTGGCACCGAGTTTTTCTATGAACTTTACTGCAATGGTGCCTGTTCCCTTGGACATGTTGATGTATGTCGGGATGATGATTGTTCCGCCGGTTTTTGTGACTCGTTTGAGTTCCTCAAGAGCTTTTTCCGGTTCTGGAAGAAGGTGAATAACGTTTCCGGCTACAACTTTATCAAAAGAGTTATCGGCAAATTCAAGCTTTGTAATATCAGCCTTTTGGAATGTTACATTTTTGAAATGACGGCATTTTTTTGAAGCCTGATTGAGCATTCCATCCGCAAAATCAGTTGCAATGAGTTTTTTGCATTTTTCAGCGATGTAAATGCTGATTGCCCCTGTTCCGCAGGCACATTCAAGCACTTCGTCCTCAGAGTTTATGTATTCTGCGACTTTCTTCCCCGTGCCGGTGTAAACCTTCCTGTTGTAAATGTTTTCAAATAAATCGTATAAACCTGCTATTTTATCCCAGAACATACATTCCCCGCTCATATAACTCATAGTTTGATTCTTCAAAATATCACACAAAATGTATAAAATCTATAAGTACATTGGTAACGCAGGAAATGAGGTAAGATATGATGAATTGTTTAGTAGTAGCTTTAGGCGGAGGAATCGGAGCATGCCTCAGATATCTGATAGGGTTACTTCCCCTTAAAGAACCCTTTACCTTTCCGGTAAAAACTCTGGTGATAAATCTTCTCGGTTGTTTTGTAATCGGATTGATAGCTGCTCTTGCTGTAAAGAATAGTTCCCTTTCTCCAAAGACAGTGCTTTTTATTAAAACCGGCTTGTGCGGTGGTTTTACAACTTTCTCAACCTTTGCATTAGAAACAGAAACTCTCATAAAGACAGGACATGTCGGACTTGCTCTTCTTTATGTTACTCTGAGCGTGGTTGCAGGAGTAGGGCTGGCATTTGCAGGGCAAGTACTTGCAGGGAAGTAGGATGAATAAAAGCGTATTAAGAAACGGTGATTTGCTTTTTATGAGTGATGCATCAGAGTTCTCCAAAGCAATCATTGAAACTACAGAAAACTTCAGTCACGTGGGAATTTTCTTTGACGGAATGCTATACCATGCTTCAAGAAAAAGGGGAGTAGCAAAACAAAAACTGGAAGAATATCTTGCCGAAAACAAACTTGAAGTTTTTATTTACCGCTACCCGGAGATTGATGCAGAAATTGTAAAGGAACGGGCAGAGCGATATTTAGGCTGCGAATATAATCACAGTTTTTACCCCAACAACGGGAAGTTTTACTGTTCGCAGTACATTGCCGAAATCCTTCCGATTTTTGATATTATTCCAATGAAGTTTGGTGACGTTGAAAAAGAAATTTCTGATTACTGGAAGAACTATTATGAGGAGCTAAGGCTGCCGGTTCCGCTCGGTCAACCGGGTACAAATCCAGGTCAGCTTGCAAAATCCGGAAAGCTTTATTACATTGGAAAACTCGATTATTAAGTGAAAGCAAATCAGTTTTGGAAATTGTCTTTAATAGATGCTTCTTTCTTTATTTAATTCCTTTAAAAAGGCTCACATGTTTTTCCAGATTTGAAAATCCGTTTTTTGTGTAAAATTTGAATGAAGGCTTGTCGATATCGGTCTGGAGGAAAATTCCTGCGATTCCATTTTTCTTTAAGTCGTCCTCAATCATTTTTATAAAGCGGCTTCCGATTCCCTTTCCATGAAAATCTTTTGATACGCAAAACTCATTGATATTGTAGTTGGCACCTTCCCACCAGTGACGGATTTGCCCAAGAGAAATTGCTGCCAGCTTTTCGTCAATCAAAAGTCCGTAATTAAGCGCATTGTATCCGCCGGAAACTTCCTTTATGTATTCCGTCAGCATTTTCTGGTCGCTCCAGTCATCGTTCCATGGCTCGTCTGCAAATGATGAACTGAACAATTGTGCAGCCTGCAAAAGATATTTTTCGTCCAGTCTGATAAATTCTTCCATAATTGATTACCTTAAATAATAACTTATCCCTTTATTATTTTTTTGTTAATGGCATTACTAACTCGTAGCTCTTCGTGGTAAGTTCGCACAGTTTTTCAAAATCGGTGACTGCTGTTAGCAGGACTGTAATCCAGTGTTTTTTGTTCATGTGCCAGGCGGGGAAGATTGATTTGTGGTCAATGAGGTTTGGGATTTCGTCTGGGGAGGCTTTCATGTTTACTACCCAGACTTCTTCATCGCCTGAAAGTGCTAACTGTTTGTATTTTATTCTCATCACGAGGGCGAACCATTTATCGTTTGGGCAGCGGAAAACAAAGGAGTATTGGGCATCATCCGGCCAGGGAAAATCAGGATCAGCGCCAAACTGATTTTTAATCCAGGCAATGTAATTATTCTTCAAATCTTTTGATTCAAAGCAATTAGCACGGATTTCATCAATAATCTTCTGAACTTCTTCTCGCAGGGATGCGACAAAAGCGCCGTGTGAGGACGGCATGTCAAAAAGGGCATATTTTTCGCCGGTTGTGGTATCAAAAAGATGGACGGTTAGTGTTTGTTCGGTAAGCGATAAAGTAATGTCAGCCTTAAAAGCTCCGCCGGAAACGCTGGTGCTTTTTGTGTAAGTTACACCGTCTGTGGTAACAAAATCTGCTGCTTCAAGAGAATCCTTTTTGATTTTTGCTGAACGAAAAATGTAGCTGTAGTTCATTTATGATTTTAATATAGAATAAATCAGGAATCTTGTCATTTGAAGTAATCAACTATCCCAGAAGCTTAAAATGATTCTTCCAGTAATCAATCAGGCCGGCGGTCTTCATTTTGCTGAGTTCAGCGGAAAGGGCAGAGCGGTCTACTTCAAGGTAGTCGGCCAGCTGCTGACGGTCAAACGGGATGTCAAACTCGGCGTTTTTAGTAATGCTTTCTTTTCCATATTTTTAGGATAAATGCATTTTGTTGTTTTAACAACATTTTTTATGTGGTGTGATATTTTTCAAACTGCGAGGTACGAAAATCTCATCTTTTGTGCCCTTTTTTTGACAGATAAATTAATGTATATTGAAAAGTAGTTTTTTATAAGAGGTGTAATATGAAGGTTGTGCTTGTAAACGGAAGTCCAAGACCTGGCAGCAATACTCTACATGGGCTTAAAGAAATGGAAAAAATATTTTCTGAACAGGGAATTGAAACAGAAATATTTAATATCGGCAACAAAGATATCCGCGGATGTATTGCCTGTGGAAAATGCGGGGAAAAAGGAAAATGTGTTTTTGACGACGCT
>JAILHD010000013.1 GCA_024696155.1 Treponema sp.
CAATTTACTTTGAAGATATGGATGATGTTTTTGCACGTCTTGGATTGGCAGCAGATTTCTATGCCTTCTACGAAATTCAAGATCCTCACGGAAAATACATTATGGTAAACGGATCAAATATTGGTTCCCGCCTGCGAGGTATCCGCGATGATTTGAAATATGATGATACAGATTCAAAAATGTGTAACGTAATTTCTGCCTTTGTATTGAATCTTGATATGCCAGTTCACTTCTTTACATCTGATTTTGAAACAAAAGTTTTGAACAAGCTTAATGTAGATGTACAGGTTTCGCCTTTTGTAGACCTTGCACTTACACACAATAAAATCACAGACCGATGGTTTGATCCACGTGACGGATTCTACTGCGGAGGTCTGGAAATACTTATCTACCCTCTTAAATGGTCTGGATTTGTATTAAGAATTAGTGCCGGCGTTGATATGGCTCGAACAGTTCTTAAAAAACTTAAGATGCCTATTGAAAATGACTGGAGAGCCGGTTCAAAGTACGAACTCTCTATTGGTCTTGGCTTACATTACTAATAAAGCTATTCTAGTTTTGAAAGTTCTAAAACTGCATGTCTCTGCCAGTATGGTTCAGGGCATGAAGTTGAAAGAACTTTTAATAATGACTTTGCAAAATTATCATATTCAAGTTTTAAAAGAATATCGCAGAATGTAGAAAACGCATTCCACACATTGTTTTTATTACACCATTCAAGAATATCTGGATAAATACTGACTTCTTCAAAGAGTTTTTCAAGACTTGTGTAGGAATAATCAATATTTCTGGAAGCAGCAACTTCATCCATGCGCGAAAAATCTGTTAGCACAGAAAGAAGAGCAAACTGCAATGCCTTTTCAAGCTCACCAAGAGAAAAATAATAGTCGCATAGTTTTGCATAAGCAATGATTGTATAATAACTGTCTGCACGATAAAGCTGAAAGAACTTTTCCATTGAATCCGGGTGATTTGTTTTTACAGTATTCATCATTGCATTGAATAAAGCCTTATCCATAAAAGTTTTATCTTCTGTAAGAACAGCAAGAAGCCGCTCTTCCATTTTTGAATAATCTTTTTTAAGTTCGCTAATACGGGCAAGTTTTAAGTAAATTTCAAATTTCTGATTTGGAATATCAAGTACTTTTGATTTACTGATTGCTGTAAGATAATACTGCTCAGAAAAGTCGTATTCGCCTTCCATAAGGTAAATATCGCCAATAAGGCACTGAGCTTCGGGAAAATCCTTTATTTCATCTATATAATCAATCATCTTAGTGATTGAATCTTCAAAATAAGAGGCCCCTTTCTTTTTGTAATAATAATTGATTACATCTATTGAATCGCGCTCGTTTCGTTCTTCAAGAATTGCAAGAATTGCAGAAATGCTGTCTCCTGCACGCTGAACTCTGCGGGAAGTCATACTTTTATCAAGGTATTTTTTGTTTGATTCTGAAAGCTGCTTGCGATATAAGATGGCATTTTCACAATAACTTAAAGCTGTTCCGTAATCCTGATTTTCAAAACACTGCACAGCCTGACGATAAGCTTTAATACTGTCTTCATTAATACTAAGATTAAGTGCAAAAAGCGAAGAAATACAGATATGGAAAATTGCGATAATACAAGCAGTTAATTTTTTATTCATTTTAATACCTATAAAGAATTCAATTCCTGTTCAAATACTTTATCGGCATCTTCTGGAGAAATTGTTTGCACAATTTTTCCTTTCTTAAAAATAATTACTTTATCTGTTGCACCGGCAATTCCTATATCAGCATGCTTGCCTTCTCCAGGCCCATTTACAATACAGCCCATTACGGCAACTGTAATGTCCTTTTTCATTGCAAGAAGGCGGGTCTGCCAGCGGTCAACAAAAGCATGAACGTCAAAACCAATACGTCCACAACGAGGACAGCTTACAATTGTTACACCACCCTTTCGCTTTCCGCATTCCTTAAGAATATTTAAGCCGGCTATTACTTCATTTTCTGGAGATGAAGAAAGGCTAACGCGGATTGTATCGCCAATACCTTCATTCAAAAGGGTTGAAAAAGCAATAGAAGATTTTACAACGCCCCCAATTAAAGGACCAGCTTCTGTTACACCAAGGTGCAAAGGATTATTGTATTTCTGCGCATAAAAGCGATTACATTCAATTGTTTCTGTAACATTGCTGGACTTCATGCTGACTACATATTGATTGAAATTAAGATCTTCAAATATTTCAGCTTCACGTACGGCGGTCTCACAAAGTCCCTGCGCACGGGTAATTTCACCTTTTGCAATCTTTTCCTGTAAATCTTTGGGAAGGCTTCCTGAATTAATGCCGATTCTTATTGCAACTCCATTGTCACGGCAGCCTTCTACAACGCGTTTTGTGTTTTCTAGTGAGCCAATGTTACCAGGATTTATACGGATTGCAGCAGTATTTCCTTTAAGGCATTCAAGTGCAAGCCGATGATCAAAATGAATGTCTGCGACAAGAGGCATTGATGTACGTTCTGCAATCATAGAAATTGCCTTTGCACTTTCCATATCTGGAACTGCAAAACGAACAATATCGCAGCCAAGGAGAGAAAGTTCATTCAACTCACGCAAAGTACGTTCAAGTTTTTCATTATTCTGTGGAATGTCAGTAATGCTTTCCTTCCACATTGTCTGAAGCGTTACGGGATTGTTTCCGCCAATAATAAGCGGACGAGTCATACCCTTACAGCCAAGTTTTACTTCTTTTGTAATCATTCGCCGTCTTCCTCAGAAGATTCTTCTTCATCGTCTTCAGAATCTTCTTCAATTTTAAGTTTTGAAGTAAGTTCTGCTATTTCTTTTTTTAAGCCTTGAATGAGTTTTGTTTCATAAATAATAAGTCCAATAGGAACAATTGTAATTACTGCAAAAATTCCAATAAGGAGTTTTGACGGATCTCCCGCCATAAATTTATCCCAGTCAAAAAGAAAAATACAAAAAAGGAAAGCACAAAGAGTTCGGCTTCCATCAAGTTTCTTTTTTTTGCCTGTTAGAGAATTAATTTTTTCCTGAATTTCGTCATTAGATGTAATCTGCTCGTTTGTCATATTTTAATTATAGCAAAAAAAAACCGGGGTAACTACCCCGGCTAATAATCCGACCTAAGCGGATTTTTTATTGGTTAGGCTGACTATGCAATCAAAGAGAATACCAGGCTAAAATCGAAGCTGCGTTAAAAGCAAATCACTGATTTGCTTAGCAGCATCGATAAAACGCCTTACTTCCTCAGCTACCATACATATTTCAAAGGGTCTTATAGTTCTCAATCTATGCGATAAGTGAGAATACCATAGCAAACAAAGCTACAGATTCACAAAGACCTACTACCATGATGTATTGAGCAAAGCCTTTTCCTGTTTCACCAAGAGCATCTGAACCAGCTGCACCAGCTTTTCCCTGTGCAATTGCAGAGAAACACATAGCAAGACCAGAAGCAATACCAAGACCAAGAGCAAAACCAGGTGTCATTTCACCACTCATTACTTTTGGCTTAAGAGCAATGTTCATCAAAAGAAAGCCGTAAATTGTCTGTGTAAGAGGAGCACCAGCAAATACAGTGAGGATGAATGGGGCTGGTTTATTGTTTACATAACAACGTTTCCAGGCTCCGATTGCTCCCTGACCAGCGATTCCGATTCCAATTGCTGAACCGATAGCAGCAATACCCATACAAACAGCAGCACCAATGTAACCCCAAATTTCCATATTTTTCTCCTTTAACCTGCAAACGCAAGGTTTAATTTAATATTTCATAATCCGCATATGCAGATTTAATTACTATTTTTTGCCGTCAAACGACGGCATTTTTTTTACGAAGATTTTTTCTCCGCAAACGGATTGAACTTTGTTCCGCTCCATGCCATACCGATATGAGTACAGAATTCGAGTGTATTCAAACGAACACCATGTACAATTACCGAAAGCAAGTTCAAAATCATGTTCAAGCCATGTCCAAATACCAGAAGTACTATTGCTGCAATAAACAAAACTGCATGTCCTAGAATAGGACCGGCAAGTGTATTTACTGTATTAGAAATAGCAGCTCCCGCAAGACCAACAGCCCAAAGTCGGATATAAGAAACAATATCAGAGAATACATTTACGACTCCCAAAAGAACCGAAATAATATTCTTACAGCTTTCCAGGATAGAAGCTCCGATGCTTCCTTCATAGTTGGCAAAAACGAAACTCAGAACAAAACCTGCCGCAATCAGCGAAATTTCGATTTTTCCGACAGGAACAGTTCCAATGTAGCCAAGCATTGGGAATACATCAGAATTTACAACCATAGAAAGTACAACCCAGAACATACCAATCAACTGCATAAGTGAGCCAATGTCACCTACCGCCTTTAAGCCGTTCTTAAGGCTGATGTTTCTTGCTGCGGCCTTAATATGTGCAACTGCAAGCTGAACAAGTGCCAGAGAGAAGCAAAAAATCTGCAGATTCTGACTCTTTGTAAGCCCTACAGCCTTACCGCCAACCTCGCTAACCCAAGGAACCTGCCAGAGAGTATCTTCATAAGCAGATGAAATCCATGGAATAGAAAGATTTTTAAGCCAGTCTGGAAGCATATCAACCGGGATTCCAAACCAGGTACAGGTTACGGCACCCCAGACAATAGTTGCACAAGAAACCAGGGTAATCAGACCGAGTACAGGAGCAATCTTTTTTCCTGACGCTTTTGACTTAAGCATAAGTAAAAGTGTAAGCACAAGAACAAGAGCACCGTAGCCGCCGTCACCAAAAATCATTGCAAAGAACACTGTAAAGAACAGTAAGAACCAGCCCGAAATATCAAATTCATGATAGCCTGGAACGGTTCCCAAAAAGTCTGTAAGAGGATAAATCAAACTTACAAACTTATTGTTCTTAAGTTTTGTAGGAACAGCAGCATCATCTTCTTCTGGATCTGCATATGCAATGGCCCAGTTATTCTTAGCACAGGCAGATTTAAATTCTTCAAGGTTAGCAGCAGGAACATAACCGCTGATCCATGCAAGATCATTTTCTGCACCTGAAGTTTCGCGTTCCATACCTGCATTTACGTTTTCAAACTCAATGTCTGTTTCAAGATTTTTCTTAAAGCTTGAAATTGCCGGCAGGAATTTAGCATTTGCCGCAAAGAAAGCTTCTATATCAGAAACCTTTTTTTCATCAGCTTTAATCTCGTTTTCCAGAAGAGTTGTAGAAATGCGTGGTAAAGGAACTTCAAATGCCTCTGGCATAAGATTTTCCGGGCGTCCCTCGCCGCCGTTTATAATCATAAATCGTGCAGTTTTTTTATCCTTGTTTACAAGAATAGTCTGAATCTGCTGATCAATCTGATTATATTTTTCTACAGGAACTTCATACATCTTAAGCTGAATGCCTTTTGTTACAAGGTATTCAAAATCTTCATTTGTAACAGTTCCCCATCCGCTAAAACGGTCAAGTTCTGTAGCGTCGCTTGAAATTTCTTCTAGAAGCTGTTTTTTACGCTCTGATTTGGCAACAATGTCTGCACAGAGCTTTGCAGTATCTTCATCAGAAAGAGCTGGTGCCATGCCTTTTTTTGCCTTCGGAGCCTTAATTTCTCCTAAAACTGATTCGGCAACCAGGGCATTTGCAGAAGCTTCTTTGAAAGCAGAAAGTTTTTCGCTAACACCTTCTAATTTTTCAAGATGAACAAGACCTATTTTTCTAAGATTAATAAGAGCTTCTTCACGCTCCCTGTTCAAAAGAACAACAGAGACTTTTTTCATTGGTTCAATCATTTACCGGCCTCCTGTTCTTCTTCGGAATTATTCTGAAGCTTTTTCTTTGATATTTTACTTCGGACAACCGCAGCAACCTGTTCATCACCAAGATAAACAGATATTTTCTTGATGTTTGCCTTAGTCTCAGGAATCTTAACCTTTTCAAAAAGATTTACGCGCTGTGTTGTAGTGCGCAGTTCCTTTGACAAAAGCCTTACCTGTTCATCAAGAACTTCGGCTTCAAGGTCTAAAGAAAGGGCTTTTTCCATTCTGTCGGCAGCCATATCAATCCACAAAGGAGTTTCGTACAAATCGTAGTCTCCCCGGGAAAAATCTGCGCCTTCATAAATCGGAATGGCAACACCGGCAATATTACCCCATCCTTTTTTGATGTTTTTTACGGTAACCATTTCCGGCTTAAAAGCCTCTTCTTCTCCGAATACTGCAATCCATGCGTCGAATTCTTTTTCTAACGCAGCTCTTGCAGCACGGACTTCTCTGGCCTTCTGGTCGATTGTGCGGATTTCTGTCTGAAGCTGTTGTTTTTTAAGCACAAGAGTCGGAAGATAGCGGTTATACATTTTAAGCGCATCTTTCTGGACCTTCTGCTCATTCTTAGTAAGTTTTATCTTCGCCATTAAACATCCTCATCACATCTTAAAGCTCACTTTTATGCGAGCTTTAGCTCGATAGATAAAAATCAACGATTTTTATCGTACCATCCATTACCTCACAAAAAACGCTTATTTCTTTGGCCAGTGTTTTTCAATCAAAGATGATTTAAGACCAGTTTCCTCAGGCTCGAAGCAGTCTGCAAGGATTTTCCATCCCAAATCCAAAGCTTCTTCCAGAGAAATATTTTTTGAAAGGTCCATCATCTCGGATTCAAACATTTTTCCGTAAGTAAGGAGTTTTTCATCCCACTTACTCATAATAAACCCCATTGATTTCTTTTCAAGGGTGTCTTTATAGCTTGAGTAAAGACGAATCATACCATCCATAAGACCGCGGTGGTCATCACGGGTAGTACCGTTTACGTTCTGCTTTAATCGTGAAAGAGAACCGAACGGCTCGATACGTCCGCCCTTAAGGTAATACTGACCTTCTGTAATGTAACCTGTGTTATCTGGAACCGGGTGAGTAACGTCATCACCAGGCATTGTTGTAACGGCAAGAACAGTTACAGAACCAGCACCTTCAAAGTCAACTGCTTTTTCATAGCGCGAAGCAAGCTGAGAGTAGAGGTCTCCAGGATAACCTCGGTTAGAAGGAACCTGCTCCTGAGTAATGGCAATTTCCTTCATTGAGTCTGCAAAGTTTGTCATATCAGTAAGAAGTACAAGTACATCTTTTCCTTTAAGGGCAAACTGTTCTGCAACTGCAAGTGAAAGGTCAGGAATCTTCTGACATTCTACGGTAGGGTCAGCCGCAGTATGAATGAACATAACTGTGTGGCTCAAAGCACCTCCCTCTTCAAGAGTTTTCTTAAAGAAGAGGTAGTCATCATATTTAAGACCCATACCACCAAGTACGATTACATCAACTTCTGCCTGCATGGCGATTCGGGCAAGCAGCTGGTTGTAAGGTTCACCAGAAATTGAGAAAATAGGCAGCTTCTGAGATACAACCAGGGTATTAAACATATCAATCATCGGAATACCGGTACGAATCATACGCTTAGCCATGATACGTTTTGAAGGGTTTACTGAAGGACCACCGATTGTAACAAGACTGTCTGTAAGGGCAGGTCCGTTATCTCGAGGTTCTGCAGAACCGTTGAAGATACGTCCAAGAAGATCATCAGAGAAAGAAACCTTCATCTGATGTCCAAGGAATTTAATGTGGTCGCCGGTTGAGATACCGCGTCCGCCGGCAAATACCTGAAGGGAAACAACATCCCCTTCAATTTTATTTACTTCGGCAAGAGACTTACCAAAGCGAGTTTCGATTTCTGCAAGCTCACCGTAAGCTACGTTATCAGCCTTTACAGTGATTACGCTTCCGACGATGGATTCAATTCTACTATAAACTTTGTTCATACTATTCACCATCCTTAAGCATTGCGCTTACTTCATCGCGAACTTTACCGTTTGCAGAAGCATAATGAGCATCAAATTCTTTTTCTGCCTTGTAGAAGTCATCTGTATTCCAAAGTGTGTAGTTCCAGTCAAGGAACTTCTGACGAAGCTGATTGAAGAAGTTACGTGCAGTATCTTTATCAGCAAGGTCAAAATCAGAACCAATAACTTTTACGACTTTTGCAAAAGTATATTTCTGACGGTCAACACAGACAGCAGCATCTACTTCATCAAAAGAGTTCTGCTGCATGTAAACAGCATCAATAAATTCACTCTTAAGATATTCGATATAGTCTTCGGTTGTAGTACCGTCTTCACCAATTACCTTCATCATCTGATTTACTTCAACACCGCGGAGGAAAACCTTGCGGGCAAAGGTTACCAGCTCTTCATTGATAACTGATTTGTATTTAGACCATGAGATAATAGGGTCAATTGCCGGATATTTACGGGCATCAGATCTTTCACGTGAAAGTCCGTGGAAGGCACCTACTACTTTAAGTGTTGCCTGAGTTACAGGCTCTTCAAAGTTACCACCGGCAGGAGATACTGTACCACCGATTGTTACAGAACCTACATTTCCGTCGCGAAGGCGTACAATACCTGCACGCTCGTAGAAGACAGCAATGTAAGATTCAAGATAAGCTGGAAATGCTTCTTCACCAGGAATCTCTTCCAAACGACCAGACATTTCACGAAGAGCCTGAGCCCAGCGTGATGTAGAGTCTGCAAGAAGAAGAACGTGAAGTCCCATCTGGCGGTAGTATTCAGCAAGAGTTACTGATGTATAAACCGAAGCTTCTCGCGAAGCAACCGGCATAGAAGATGTGTTACAGATGATGATTGTTCTTTCCATAAGAGAACGACCTGTACGAGGGTCTTTCAACTCAGGGAACTCTTTAATTGTTTCTACAACTTCACCCGCACGTTCACCGCAGGCTGCGATGATTACGATATCAACGTCGGCGTTACGTGATGTTGTATGCTGAAGTACTGTTTTACCTGCACCGAAAGGTCCTGGGATACAATATGTACCACCCTTAGATACCGGATAGAAAGTATCAATAAGGCGAACCTGAGTTACCATAGGCTCAGAAGGAGCAAGACGTTCAGCATAGCAGTCTACTGCACGCTTTACAGGCCATTTGAATGCCATCTTAAGCTCGTGATCCTTGCCTTTTTCATCAGTTACGACAGCCATTACATCTTCAATTGTGTAAGAGCCGGCTGGAGTAACCTTTTTAACTGTGTACATTCCAAGTAAATCAAATGGAACAAGAATTTTATGAGTAAAAGGTCCTTCCGGAACAGATCCGATTGAATCTCCGCGCAGGAGTTTGTCGCCTTCTTTTACAGAAGGAGTCCAGTCCCATTTTTTGTCGCGTGGAAGAGAATCTACATAAACACCACGCTCAAGGAAGAAGCCTGCTTTTTCTGCAACCAGCGGAAGCGGGTTCTGAAGACCATCAAAAGTCTGACCCAAAAGTCCTGGTCCTAATTCTGCACAAAGGAGATCGCCGACAAGTTCTACAGTGTCACCGGCTTTAATGCCCTGTGTCATTTCGAAAATCTGCATCTGAGCCTTATTGCCTCGGATACGGATTACTTCTCCTCGTAGTTTTTTTCCGTCAACATTAACGTAACCTACTTCGTTCATGGAAACTTCGCCATCAAACTGGATTGTTACCATGTTTCCGTTAATGCCGACTACTTTAGCTTTTGTATCCGTCATTTCTATTTCTTATCTCCATCAAGAATATTATCATAAATTTTATGATAAGAAGTTTTACCAATTTCAGCATCAAACTTTTTCATGCGTTCAACAAGCAATAGCCTGATTCCGTATGCATAAACTGAATCCACCGAAAACGAATCAAGAGGTCTTAATTCATCAAGAAGTCTGATTCGGTACTCAAAAAGAAACTGTTCTGCACTCAAAGGACTGTCCATTCCTACTGCAGTGCGGGCTGCCTGAATAATGTCAGCAGTAACACCAGAAGGAAGAACCGAAGCATCCTTTTTCATTTTCTGTGCACGGATTTGTGCCAGAGCATAGCGCAGGCTTCTTTCTTTTTCATACCAAGTATCCAAAAAGACAGAACCTGTAGATGATTTTTCTTTAGGCGGAACAAGCGAAAGTGCGTTCACCTGAAGTTTTTCATCTTCGGAAAGAAAACGACAGCACAACTCCTTAAAACTTGTTTCATTTAATGGAAGTGCTGATTTTCCTTCTGCAGCAGAGATATTTGGTAACTGTGAAACCAAATAATAATATGCCACTACTCTGTTCCTTTTGCTGCTTCCTTCATCAAAGCGGCAACTTTTGGATTAAGATATGCGCCGAACAATTCTGCAAGAGCTTCTGCAGAATAATCATAGAATGCAGCACCGTTTTTAACACCGATTCTAAAGCCTGCTGTCAAAGTCTTATCAGGCTTAATTTCGAGTCCTTTAGAAATTTCAGATTTAAGGTCACCAGTAAGGGCAGATTCCAAAGATTTCAAATCTTTTTCGCTAAGCAAAACAGAAAGTTCTGAAGCTTCGCTGTTTTTTGCCCAAGCTTTTACTGTTTCAGGGATAAGTTTTGCAAGGACATCTTTTGTTGTTGCCTTTGCAGTTTCAGCCTGAATAAGTCCGTCAAGTTCAGCTACGAGCGAATCTTTAAATGAAAGCAGCATGTTTCTTCCAGCCTGAACAATAGCCTCTTCGCTGGCTTTTTCCATTCTCTGTGTTTCTGCTTTTGCATTTTTAATGATTTCTGCAGCCTTGTCCTGAGCATCTGCAATTATGCCTTCTGCCTTTTTTTCTGCTTCTGCAATTTTTTTTGCAGCTTCAGCTTCAGCACTTGCAACGCCGTCTTTCTTGATTTTATCAATCAGTTCTTGTAATTGTACGTCCATCATAACCTCGCAAAAAAAGTATCCAATAGTAATTAGTTAAAGTGTAAACGCGAATTCCGTATAATTCAAACAAAATGTTCTGTGAATTACAAAAAATTCGCGGATCTGTAATTTTCGAGAAAAAAATCAGTTAGATTTTAAATGAGTAAACTGTTTTAGCTTTCATTGTCTGACCAGGTTCAAGAACACAGGTCGGGAAGTCTTTCTGATTAGGAGTGTCTGGGAAACACTGAGTTTCAAGACAGAAACCGTCGTGAATATTATATTTTTTACCAGCGCGGCCAATTTTGTCCTGAATAAAGTTTCCTGTATAAAGCTGACAGCCTACAAGATTTGTAAACACCTGCATCTCGTGTCCAGTGGTTGGTTCTGTAACTTTACAAAATTCAACAAGGTCAGAATCATCAAGAGGAACTGAAGTTTTTGTATCTTCATTATAAATTTCTGTAACATAGCAGTGATCATAACCTGGCTTAATCTGATCAATATCCTGTCCTAAAGTTTTAGGAGTATTAAAATCAAATGGAGTACCCGCTACATCAAGAAGTTTTCCTGTTGGAATCAATTTTGAAGAAACTTCAAGATAGTATGCTGAATTCATCTGCATTACGTGATCGCAAACATTTCCTTTTCCAGCAAGGTTAAAATAAGAATGATTTGTAAAGTTGATTGGTGTTGCCTTATCTGTTTTTGCAGTATAAGAGCATGTCAAATTGTTATTCTTATCCAAAAGATAAGTTACTTTGATTTCAACATTACCAGGAAAGCCCTGTTCGCCGTCTGGAGAAAGTCTTGAGAACTGAATTCCTGCAACGTTTTTTCCTTTAACGATTTTTGAATCCCATACAATCTTGTTCCATGCATCAAAACCACCATGAAGACAGTTAGGACCATCATTCTTATCAAGCTCATATTTTTTTCCGTTCAAAGTAAACTGAGCTTTTGCAATGCGGTTTGCAAAACGTCCCACAAATGCGCCAAAATAGCAGTCATTGTTTACATAGCCGTCCAAAGTAGAAAAGCCTAGTGTAACTTCTGTTTGCTTTCCGTTCTTTCCTTTTAAAAGGATGCTTGTGATTGTACAGCCGTAATCTGTGCAAGAAAACTGCATGTCGCCGTTAGAAACAGTATAAAGAGTAACTTTAGTACCGTCAGACAAAAGACCAAATTTTGATTTATCTATTTTCATATAAAACCTCCAAAAATTATAATCCCATATCAATTACAAACTGAACTTCTGTAATAGAACAGGAAAGCTCATTTGCAATCTGATCTACCTGAAGTCCTTTATTGAACAGGTCCATGACCTGCTCTGAAAATTCTTTTTTGTTAGTTACTGCGGCCTTAATTTGTTGTACCGGTTCTTCGTCCAAAACTTTAGTAATAATAAGAGGAACATGTTTATAAGCTGCTCCGTCCGGCATAACATTTGTTACATCATCTAAAATAGGATTATTATCTGGAGTTTCTTCTTCTGTATCAAAGAGAGAACTCTGCTGAGGTTTTGTAATTTCATAAGAAGCATCAGGATTAATAGTCTGACTGTCAAAAAGTGACGGTGTCTGATCTGCTTCAAAAGAAAGTTTTTTAGAAACAGAAGGCTTTCTTACAGGCTTAATTTCTGAAACATTTTTATTTTCTACATATAACGGACTTGCTCCGCCCATTTTGTTAAGCTTTTCTGCCTCTGCAATTGCATTCTGCAAAAGACGGCTTGCTTCGCGGAACTGTTCCATTTTATAGTCAGTTTCGTTTAAAAGGGCCCTGAGCCTGCGGGATGATTCATTAATCAAATCTAAATCGCGGTTAGCCTGTCCGTTAATGTCTTTTATCATTTTGTCCATATAGGACTTTGTTTTTTCGATTATATTATCTGTAGAGAAAATTTTTTTAAATCGTAAAAGAACAATTAAAAGAAGAACAATGGTAATTAAACATAATGTTATTGCAATCGTAGAAGCCACACTTTACCCCGTCATCTGGTTATATCAATAATTGTTCCAATATAGGGTGAACCAGATTTTGTTTCGCCCTGACCATCAGAAGACTTTTCTGCATTGTCTTCTGCATTCTGCCGGTTATTTTTTTTACCGCCAAAAGCCGCAGAACCGCCGCGTCCGTCTTTATTAACAGAATTCGCATCAGTTTTGTCTGTCTGAGTTTGCTGTACTTTCGTAGAATTTTCAAGACTTCTTTGAATATTATTTTGCTGCTGCATTGCCTCTGTAAGCTGAGACTGCTGTCCCGCAGCCATAGTCTTAGAGACAGTAGAGAGCTGAGAATACATTGTCTGAAGGTCAATCGGTTGTATACCCATCTGGCATTCCTACGTCCGCTGCAGGAGGTTCATATTCTCCGCGCTTACTGAGCTTACTTGCATCATCGTAATAGAACGTTGTCTTCTTACAATCCATCTTAATTTCGTCAAGTGCGTCGCGGATGTAAATTTTTACGCCTGCGTATACTGTATCTTCTGCTTTAACCTTACCAACGGCCTTAAGTTCCTTAAGGTGAGCCTGAATGCTTGAGATTTCATCGTTAATCTGTTCAAGCTCCTGGTAAAGCTGCTGCTGTTTATTTTTAAATTCAGCAAGTTTGTCTTCCTTATCCTGAGGAAGCTTTTTGCGAAGTTTCTTCTGCTGCTCAAGAGTCTGAATATCAAGATCAAGTTTTTCGTATTCTGTTGTATTTTTAGACTGCATTTTCTGCAGTTCTTCAAGGCGTTTTTTAGCACGCGGATCAATACCAACTTCAAGTATTGTTTCTGTACCACCACCAGGAGAACCAATCTTTTTAGCACAGATTTCCTCTGTTGCAAGAAGATGTCCACCAAGAATCTGTGCCTTCTTACCACGCACAATAATATTTTTCATCGCAGTAACATTCGAGTTAATAATACTGTCATTTACTACGACGTTTTCTTCAACTTCAACAGTTGCCTCATTAATAAACTTAGCCCAAAGAGATTTTCCAGCCTTAATATAACCTTCGCCCTTACCAAAAATACCCTGACTAACAACAATGTTTCCAGTTGCTTCCAGATGAGATTTATCTACAATGCCGTTTACTTCAATATTAGTTGCTTCTACGCGGAAGCCTTCTTCTACCGAACCTTTAATGATAACAGTACCAACAAACTTAATATCACCAGTCTTAACATTAACAGCATCAAGATACTTAACAGGCTCAACAGTAATCTTGCCGTTTACAACCATAACTTCACCGTCAATAGAAGCCTTGATTGTAATTCCATCGCGATCCCATTCAGTATTTGGACCAAGTTGAATTATAGTATCCTTTCCGTCTTTTGCATCCAGCCAGCGGCCCAAAAGAGTTTTTCCACCCTTACCTTTTTCTGCAGGAACCTTAGTTGCAAGCGGCTGACCAGCAATAACGTTCTGAATCTGATTAAGCTGCTTAAAGTTAATTCTTCCAGATTCATCACTAACTTTTGGCTTAAGCTTAGTTGGATCAGTTTCAAAATTATAAGAAATATAAGAATCATGACCGTCAACAGGCATAACAGCATGGCAAATTTCAAAAGGAGTATTGTAAACAGGAGTATCAACAAATTCGCGGACTTTATCTTCCAAAACACAGTCTGCAAGAATACCCTGCTGGAAACATGCACGTTTGATGGCATCAAAAGAAGCTTCCTGACCGCTCATAGCAGGAGGAGTAACAATCAACTTACCAGACATTTCGTCTTTTGAAATATCAACGGCAATAAGAACGTCTCCCGCAGGAACATGTTTATATTCACCGACTTTCTGATAGTCGTTTTCTGTACCATTTTTAATAAACTTTTTGATTGCGTCTTCATCAAAAGAAATCGTATCTTCGCGCTTAACTTCATCAAGAACTTCACGCAG
>JAILHD010000050.1 GCA_024696155.1 Treponema sp.
GAAAAAGTTCGTAGTCTGCATCATTAAGTACTTCTAACATAAGTAAAATTATAAACCCACATTATTCAAAAGTAAAACTTTAAATTTAAAAATGCCGACTATTTATAACAAATTATTTTATATTTAACGCTTTACACGTCCCGTTCCATCACCTTTCATTAAAGAAAAAACTTCTTCGGCGCTTACCATATTAAAATCGCCTTCTATAGAATGCTTTAAACAACTTGCAGCAGCCGCAAAATCCACTTCATCCTGCAGCTGCATTTTATTAATTTCGCCATAGATAATGCCAGCGGTAAACGCATCTCCAGCACCAACGCGGTCTACAATGTTGATTTCGTATTTTTTACTCTGATAGAATTTTCCATCGCTATTCAGCAAAAGCCCAGCCCAGCCGTTCACACTGGCCGATTTTGACTCACGCAAAGTGATGCAAACAATCTTAAAACCAAATTTATCCATCATCTGGCTTGCAACACTTTTATACCCTTCTCCGTTCAGTGTCGAAAAATCATCTTGCGGCGCCTTAATTCCAAACACCACAGAAGCATCTTCTTCATTTGTAAGGCAGATATCCACATTACGGCAGATTTTTGTCATAACCTCGCAAGCTTTTTCTGCCGTCCATAACTTTTTGCGGTAATTCAGATCAAAAACAACGGTAATTCCCATTTTACGGGCAGTTTCGCATGCCTTTATGCAGATTTCTGCCATAGAATCGCTTAACGCTGGCGAAATTCCAGAAAGCATAAAAACTTCTGCGCCGTCAAAAATCTTTTCCCAGTTGTAATCAGATAAGCATGAAAGTGATACGGCAGAACCGGCACGGTCATAAATTACTTTAGAAGAGCGCTGACTTGCTCCTCTTTCTAAAAAATAAATGCCGGTTCTGCCGTTTCCGCGCACAATATGCCTTGTATCAACGCCAAAGCGGCGCAAATAATTTACAGCACACTGTCCAATTTCGTCTTCAGGAAGTCTTGTTACATATGCTGTATCCACACCATAATTTGCAAGGCTTACGGCAACATTTGCTTCTGCCCCGCTATAAGTTGCTCCAAATTGCTCAGTCTGAACAAAGCGCTTATACCCTTCCGGCGCAAGACGCAGCATAATTTCTCCGAATGTAACGACTTTGGACATAAGTTTCTCCTGCTATAGTTTTTTTATTGTATACTGAAATTTACCCATAGAAGTAAAATCTGCGCGTTCAAAACGCCATTTTCCAACTATCTGTGCACGGATCTCTTTTTGAGCAAGAGCCGGCACAATAGAAGACGGACTAAAATCAACGCTTGTTACATTACCACTTGGCTGAACTTCAATAAAAATTGAAACATTTATTGTTGAATCAATCTGATTTGCAGCCGATTCTGAAAGGTCAATTCTTGGTTCCTTTGGTTCAATAAGACCACGTGAAGAACCGTCAGTCATTGCAAACTGATTATGACCACTTCCATTTGTAACAGACGCAGTAAGTTCAGAAGTATGGCTTGTACCAGCACTTCCCTTATAAGTTGCATTTTTAATACCTTTTAAGGCACCTGTTGTATTTGTTGATGCAGTTTCACTAATAGAACCGTCCTTTTCCTGAACGCTTGCAACACCAGAACTTGTAGCATTTGCCTTACCAGAAGTTCCTGTAACAGAAGAACTTGAAGCAACCTTCTGAGGATGACTTGTACTTGTAGAAATGTCCTCTGTTGAATCATCAAATGCATCCCAATTGAAGGATTTTGTTGCAGTTTTATTTGAGTTCAACTGCTCTGCCATCAAATCTTCTACACTTTTGGCATATTCTACAGGAGCCGCTGGAACCTGAGTTTTACTAGGTGCAGTTGCCTTCTTAGTTTCAGCAGGCTTTGCAGGTGCCTTTTCTGCAGATTTTTTTGGAGTATCTGCTATTTTCTGCGTAGATTTTGCAGGAGCTGGAGACGGAGCTTCCTTTACCTGCTCAGTTTTTTTTATCTGCTTTTCCGCACTTGCAGCCTTTGGAGCGGGAGCCGCAGCAGCGGCAGCTGAACTTTCTTTTTTTTCTGTCTTTGCAACCGGAGTGCTTGAAAGTACAATCTGAACAGGCTTAAAGTCATTTTTCTTATTAAACGGCTTTGCAATAAGAAGGAATAAAAAGACAATCAGCCAGAACAGAACAGTACCCGCAAGTGCCACAAATTCACTTGTATTCTGCGGGTTGCTGTCGCGTCCAAAAACAGGAGTTCCTTTATATTGTAAATTCTGGAGTTTAGTCCTTAAATCTGTCATTTTTTGGATGTTGTCCTCAAATTAATTACCGCGTAACCACTTTCGCGAATTACGTCAAAAAGTTTTACAATTGTTCCATTTTTAACATCACTGTCTGCTTCTAACGAAATCGGAAATTCAATCTTTTTTGTATCACCAGTATCGTATTTTATAAGCTCAGTTTTAAGTGTCTTCATATTAACTTCTTTTTCATTAAAATAAAGGCTTCCGCTTGCTTCGGCAGTGATTGTAATACCTTTCATCGAAGTTCCTTCGCTTGTTGTGCTTTCTGGAAGATTCAGTTTAATTCCAGGAAGAATCGCAAACGTTGTAGAAACCAGAAAGAACAGAATCAACTGGAATACGATATCAATCATTGGAGTCATATCTACATTTGAAGCTATTCTCTTACGGTTTTTATTTAATCTCATTAATCGTCTCCTGTCTAAACGGGCCGATCAT
>JAILHD010000051.1 GCA_024696155.1 Treponema sp.
GAAAAAGTTCGTAGTCTGCATCATTAAGTACTTCTAACATAAGTAAAATTATAAACCCACATTATTCAAAAGTAAAACTTTAAATTTAAAAATGCCGACTATTTATAACAAATTATTTTATATTTAACGCTTTACACGTCCGCTTCCGTCACCTTTCATTAAAGAAAAAACTTCTTCGGCGCTTACCATATTAAAATCGCCTTCTATAGAATGCTTTAAACAACTTGCAGCAGCAGCAAAATTAACTTCATCTTCCGGCTGCATTTTATTAAGCTCGCCGTAAATTATTCCCGCAGTAAAGGCATCTCCTGCCCCCACGCGATCTACAATGTTGATTTCGTATTTTTTACTCTGAGTAAATCCGTCGTCACTGAGCATAAGCCCAGCCCAACCATTCACACTAGCCGATTTTGACTCGCGCAAGGTAATGCAAACCTTTTTAAAACCAAATTTTTCCTTCATCTGGCTTGCAACGCTCTTATAGCCTTCTCCATTCAAGGTCGAAAAATCATTCTGCGGAGCCTTAATCCCAAACACCACAGAAGCGTCTTCTTCGTTTGTAAGGCAGATGTCCACGTTTCTGCAGATTTTTGCCATAACCTCGCAGGCTTTTTCTGCCGTCCAGAGTTTTTTGCGATAATTCAAATCAAAAACAACAGTAATTCCCATTTTGCGGGCAGTTTCGCAGGCTTTAACGCAGATTTCTGCCATAGAATCACTAAGAGCTGGAGAAATCCCAGAAAGCATAAAGATTTCTGTACCTTCAAAAATCTTTTCCCAGTTGTAATCAGATAAAGATGAAAGTGATACGGCAGAACCGGCACGGTCATAAATTACTTTGGAAGCGCGCTGACTTGCTCCTTTTTCCAAAAAATAAATGCCGGTTCTGCCGTTTCCGCGCACAATATGCCTTGTATCCACGCCAAAGCGGCGCAAATAATTTACAGCACACTGTCCAATCTCATTTTCTGGAAGTCTTGTTACATACGCAGTATCTACACCATAATTTGCAAGGCTTACAGCAACATTTGCTTCTGCCCCGCTATAAGTTGCCCCAAATTGTTCCGCCTGAACAAAGCGCTTAAAGCCTTCCGGCGCAAGGCGCAGCATAATTTCTCCGAATGTAACAACTTTTGACATAAAACTTCCTTATTTTCTCTGAATAGTTAGACTAAATTTTGCAACTGAGATATTAGATGCAGGTGAAAATGTCCATTTTGCAATTATTGTTTTTATTTCATCAATAACAGCATTTGTTAAAATAACATTTGCTTTTGATTCAAACTCAATTTCAGATTTTGAAACAACACCACTCGGTTGAATTTTAAATGTAATTTCAAAAGTTAAATTTGAAGTTATTGTTTCTGCATTTTTTTCAGAAATATTTATAGGTGCTGCACTGATAATTGAACGACCAGAATGACCAAAACCTTCTGTTTTAGAAACAGCAGAACCAGTTCCATCAGTATCTTTTACATTAGTTGAAAATTGACCTGCAGAGCCTTCTTGTATAGAAGCGATTCCATGCAAAGCTCTACTTGTATCTGAGCCAACAGTATTTACCACACCATGATTATCACTCTGAACAATAGAAGAACCTCCCGAACTATCAGCACTAGAAGTATTTCCTGCTGAACCAGAAGAAGTAGAAGCAGTCTCAACTCTATATGTCTGAGAAGAAGTAGCTTCTACATTATTATCATTCATGTTTGCAAAAGGATCATAGTTCCCATAATCTTTCGGTTTATTTTTACTTAATTGATTATTAAATGCTTCCATTGGGTCAAGATAATTTTGCTCAAATGTAGGTTCTGGTTGCTGCTGTTTTTGTGTAGGCTTAGACTCTGTTTTTGGCTTATCAGCAACAGCTTTTTCTGTTACCTGCTTAATCTGATTTGTATCAGTCTTTTTTTCCGTACTTTGAGCCTTTTGTGCTGGCGCAGCAGCTGCCGCCGAACTTTCCTTTTTTTCTGTCTTTGCAACAGGAGTAGAAGAAAGCACAATCTGAACCGGCTTAAAGTCATTTTTCTTATTAAAAGGTTTAGCAATTAAAAGGAACAAAAAAACAATCAGCCAGAAGAAAACAGTTCCCGCAATGGCCACAAATTCACTTGTGTTCTGCGGATTACTATCGCGACCAAAAACAGGAGTTCCTTTATATTGTAAATTCTGGAGTTTAGTCCTTAAATCTGTCATTTTTTGGATGTTGTCCTCAAATTAATAACCGCGTAACCGCTTTCGCGAATTACGTCAAAAAGTTTTACGATTGTTCCGTTTTTTACATCACTGTCTGCTTCTAACGAAATTGGGAATTCAATCTTTTTTGTATCCCCTGTGTCGTATTTTACAAGCTCAGTTTTTAAAGTCTTCATATTAACTTCTTTTTCATTAAAATAAAGATTTCCGCTGGCTTCTGCAGTAATTGTAATTCCCTTCATCGAAGTTCCTTCGCTTGTTGTGCTTTCAGGAAGATTCAACTTAATTCCCGGAAGAATTGCAAACGTTGTAGAAACCAGAAAGAACAGAATCAACTGGAATACGATATCAATCATTGGAGTCATATCTACATTTGAAGCTATTCTCTTACGGTTTTTATTTAATCTCATTAATCGTCTCCTGTCTAAACGGGCCGATCAT
>JAILHD010000060.1 GCA_024696155.1 Treponema sp.
CCAGAAAATCGGAATATTTGGCGATAACGGAAGCGGAAAATCTACTTTTTTGAACATCGTTACAGGGCAGCTTGTACCAGACACCGGAAGCGTAGAAGTTGGTGTAAACACAAGCTTTGGTTACTACACCCAGAATCCGGTGTTCAAAGACACATCGCTTACGGTTCTGGAATACATTAAGGAAACAGCCGAGCGCATGACCTTGAACGAGGGCAAAAAAGAAGTAAGTGCCACAAAGTTTCTGGAAGAGTTCGGCTTTGAAGGAAAAATCCAGCACAGCATGGTTAGCACTTTAAGCGGAGGCGAACGAAAACGCCTTTACCTTGTGCGCCTGCTCCTGGAAAATCCTAACTTTTTGATTCTGGATGAGCCGACCAACGACTTTGACATTTTTACAATGAACATACTGGAACAGTTTTTGATGAACTACGAAGGCTGCCTCTTACTCGTAAGCCACGACCGCTACTTTATGGATAAATGCGCCGACACCCTTTTTATTCTGGAAGACGACGGAAGCATTTCAGGTTTTGTGGGTAAGTGCAGTAAGTATGTGGAGTACCGTGAAGAAAAAAGGAAAGAGGAACAGAACAAGCAGGCGTTGCGGGCGGCGTCTGAGCCCGCAGAGAGGGTAGCGGACAAAACCGGAGCGAGCAAAGCGAGTGAGGATTTGGGAGCGCAGGGGGAGACGTCCCCCTCTTCTCCTAAGAAAAAACTCTCCTTCAAAGAACAAAAAGAGTTCGAACAGTTAGATGCCGCAATTCCAGCCCTTGAAGCCGAACAGAAAGAACTGGAAGAAAAAATGGCTTCTTCCGATTTTGAAGTTGCACGTGCGGCGGGCGAACGCTACAATCAGATTGCGGCAGAGCTGGAAGAAAAATATGCGCGCTGGGAAGAGCTGGCGGCATTAGCTTAGAGCAGGAAGAAAAATGACAGACGAAGAATTAGATATATTTTTTATAGAAACTCTCAAAAAGGCCCTTGCAGACATGAAGGAATGCCGGGACTACGTAAAAAACCTGGGAACGCCGGAATACAAAGAAATCTGCCAGGACTACGCAGACGATATTGATTTACTTTCTTCTATATTAAAGACGGTTCAGACAATAGATGACCTTGCCGAGATGGACGAAGAAAGCATTACCGCGGTTTACGATTTTATTGCAACTTACGCCGATAACTTTTTAATCCACCAGGACAGCCCGCAAAAAGAGGCTGACCTTGCAGAATACGAAAAACTGGAAGAACTTCTGAATCTTTTTATGGACACAGAAGACGATGATTTCGAAGAGGACGAAGAATAATTATTCGCCAAGTTCCAGAGCTTCGCCCTTATTAAACATCTTTTCAAAATCGCGGCGGTCAAGCGGAATATTAGCATCGTAACGGCGCTTCTGGGCGTCAATTTCTTCAAAAGACCATTTGCGGCCCTTGTTCATACCGGGGCAGTCTGCAGCACATTCGTTCCAGGTTTTGTTGTCGGCAAGCATCCAGCTCCAGAAAGGGTAAGTTGAGCACTGGACAGGACGAGCTTCGTAGGCAGTACAGCCTTCGCCCCACAAAATACAGTCGTAATTGTCTTTTTCAAGCAGGGCAAGCACCTGTGTTCCGTAATAATAATCTGCCCAGCGGCAGTATTTTCTGGCAAAATCAACTTCGCTCATATCAAAATGAGTACAGAGGGCTGTTAAATCGCGGTGAGAAAGATAAACAAAGCCTGGCGAATGACCGCAGCAGAAAGAACAGCGCTGGCATTCAAAATTAAGTCCGTTTTTATAAATACAGTCTGACATTAAATCCTCTTAAAAAAACTATGCGCTTCTGATATTATCATAAATATGGAAGAAAAAAAACGTGCACCAAGAAACAGAACTATTACATTGAGCGGGGAAGATAAATCGCTTCTTTCATCCCGTCTGGTGCACGCAGAGGGCATTTCTGCTTTAAACGAAGGCACTTTTATAAACCGAACAATTAATACAGACCTGCTCGCTGCACTTCCAAAACTTCCGGACGAGTTTGCAGACCTGATAATAATAGATCCGCCATACAATCTTTCTCGCAACTTCAACGGGCTTCATTTTAACGCCCGCTCAGAAGAAGCCTACGACGAATATCTTGCCAGCTGGTTTCCTCAGGTATGCAAAAAATTAAAACCGACAGGTTCCCTTTACATTTGCGGCGACTGGAAATGCACTTCTGCCCTACAGAGAGCAGTTCAGAAAGAACTTACAATATTAAACCGCATCACCTGGCAGCGGGAAAAAGGACGCGGTGCAAAATCAAACTGGAAAAACGGCATGGAAGACATCTGGTTTGCTGTAAAAAATCCCGACGACTACTATTTTGATCTGGAAGCAGTAAAAATCCGCCGCCGCGTAATTGCACCCTACAAGCAGGGCGGAGAGCCAAAAGACTGGGAAGAAACAGAAAGCGGAAACTTCCGCGACACCTGCCCTTCAAACTTCTGGGATGACATAAGCGTGCCCTTCTGGTCCATGCCGGAAAACACCGACCACCCCACACAGAAACCAGAAAAGCTCTACGCCAAACTTATTCTAGCAAGCAGCCGCCCGGGCGACCTGGTTTTTGACCCGTTTTTAGGCAGCGGAACTGCAAGCGTAGTTGCTAAAAAACTTGGACGGCACTGGTGCGGAGTTGAACTCAACGAAGAATATGCAATGCTGGCAGAAAAACGACTTTCCCTTGCCGACAAAGACACTTCAATTCAGGGCTATTCCGACGGTGTCTTTTGGGAACGAAATACAAACAACCTCATAAAGGCAACAAATGCGAAGAACCGCCCGTAACTCAGACTTTCCCCACATCTACCTGATGATGAATAAGCCTCTTGATGCCGTTTGTGCCTCCGCCTCAGATTCTCATCCCATTGTATTTTCTTTTCTGGATGATGATATGAAGAAGCAGGCATCTTCTGCCCCTCGCGGCTGCCGTTTACACACGGTAGGGCGTCTGGATGCCAACAGCTCAGGCCTGCTTCTTCTGACTACCGACGGCAGATTTTCCCACCACATAACTGCACCGGAATCTGCCATAAAAAAAACATATCTTGTAACTTTAAAAACGCCGGTAACTGCACCAGAGCAACAAAGCGCCTACTCCACCGCCTGTGCCGCAGGTCTTACCCTGCCCCCGGACAAAAAAGCCCCGGAAGATCACTCCGCTCCAGCCCAGCTGGAATGGCTGACTTCCACACAATGCCGCATCACAGTTACAGAAGGTAAATTTCATGAGGTCCGCCGAATCTTTCTTGCCCTTGGTAACGAAGTCACCGCCCTTCACCGCCTTTCAATCGGCAGTCTGCAGCTGGACAAAAATCTTGCACCCGGTCAATGGCGGGCACTTACCGCAGAAGAAGTAAAATCAGCCACTGAATAGACTAAGATTAGTTCTGTCAAAATCAAAAAATATTAAAAATTATTTTATAGATTTTACAACCGCTTTGTTTTATAATTTTATCCGTAACAGGAGGTATTTGTATGTCATTCGCACTTTTAGAAAAACAAGTTCAAAGTCTACCTCAAGAGCTTCAAGCAAATATTGAGATGTATGCTCTTTTTGTTATAAATCAGTTTAAAAAAACATCTGCAAAGAAAAGCAAAAAACGTACAGCCACAGAAATCTTAAACTCCCTTTCTGGTATAATTCCATCTTCAGAAAATATTTCAATAAAAGATATCAGAGAAGAAAGATTACAAAAAAGGTACGAATTATAAAATGACTGTATTTTTAGACTCAAACATCATTTTGGATATTCTCCTACAGAATCAAGAATTTCATGATGAAAGTTTATCTTTACTTTCTCTCTCTGATTCCGGGATAATTGATTTTTTTATTTCTTCAGCATCAATAACAGACATTTACTATATAGCAAGAAAATACATAAAAGATGAAAAAGAAGTTAGAAATCATCTTTCAGATTTACTCGAAATTATTTCTATTGCAGGAATTGATGAATATTGTATAAAAAATGCACTTTCTTCTTCATGGAAAGATTTTGAAGATGCCGTTCAGAACGAAGCCGCAAGTCAAATAGCTGCAGATTATATTGTAACAAGAAATACAAAGGATTTTAAAAACTCATTTACAGAAGTTATCACTCCAAGTGTTTTCTTAGAAAAAATATCAAAGCAATAAATAAAATTAGTAAACAATTCAGCTTTTACTTTAAAATAAAAAAAACTCCCATTCGTTTTTAGAATGGAAGCCTGCTAAAAAAGAAAATAAACTATTCGTTTACCTGAATTACAGCTAAACCACCAATTTCTTTTCTCTTAACATCTTTTATGGTTCCTTTTACTGTATAAACTGAACCACCTTCTCCTCCTAACAAAAGAGCATCCATTGCTTCTGCTGGAGTCAAAGAAAGAGCTTCATCATTATTTGTATAAACCATTACTGTAACATAGTCACGAGCAGGAATTCCTCCAGCCACAGATTTATAACCACAGAAAGCACCACCACCAATATAATAAGCATAACCTTCTGCATATTTTGGTGCCTCATCTACTTTTGTAACATTAATATTAAATTCTACAGGTTTACCAATAATAGCATTATCATTAACAAATTTTTTGAAAACCAATGCTGACTGATTTGCAATAGTATTTAAAACCATTGGATTAGTAATAGATTTATTATATTTATCCTGATATTCTTCATCACTCCATGACGAAATACGACCTGCAAGGTCATCCTTTATAAGTCCAGCAAGTTTAGTCATTGTTGATTTTGGATTTGCCATTTTTGTTGCATTTTTTACAGGATTTCCATCTTTATCAGAAGCAACTGATGTCATATCAGAAACAGCAACAACAAGTTCAGACCCATTTCTAGAAATTGAAACTGTATATGATTGTCTAGAGAATCCAATCATAATTTTCTGAACTGCAAAACCAGACACAAAATATTCACTCTTTGTTACATCTAAAGAATCAATTCCACATTCTGTCCAAGAATCTTTATCATTTGCAAACTCCATAACTAAAGGAAGAATATCTCTTCCCTCTGGAATTTTCTGAGCAAACAAATTAGTAAAACAAAGAAGTCCAGTTAATAAACATACAACAATTTTTTTCATTTTCTTCTCCAACTTTGAAAAAATAAATTATAAATTTTAAACCTAGTATTCCTAGGTCTATGATTACAATACTTTAGTATTTTTATTAAGTCAATAAAAGCAATACTATTGTTGTAGATTATTTGACAAATAAAAATGGATTTATTGTGCTTAACGAACGAATAAAAGAATTACGTATTGCTAGAGGAATGAGTCAGGTTGACATAGCTAACAAACTTGGAGTTTCCAAGCAGAGTGTTTCAAACTGGGAAAACGATAACATCCAACCATCCATAGATATGCTCATAAAAATCTCACATTTATTCTCAGTAAGTACAGACTATCTTCTAGGAGAAGACAAAAGAAGTTTTTTAGAAGTAACAAATCTAACAAAAGTACAAATAAGTCATATCCAGCAAGTTATAAATGACATAATCGAATAACCAACTCGCCTAAATCTGTATATTCTGTTATACTTTCTTTTATGGATAAAAACGAAGCTAAGACTATTGTTGAAAATGTTCGCTCAGAGGCAGCTAAGCGCCTTGTGGGCCAGGAACAGCTTATAACTGATATGTTCATGGCA
>JAILHD010000093.1 GCA_024696155.1 Treponema sp.
TATTTATGTGAACGTTGCGGGCGGTGTTCGTCTTACGGAAAGCTCGATTGATGCGGCGCTGGCGGCGGCACTTTATTCGGCTAGAACTGATATTGCTATTAAAAATCAGACGGTGGTGTTTGGGGAATTGAGTCTTGCGGGAGAAATCCGCCCGGTTACTAAGGCAAAAAACCGCATAAAAGCGGCACAGCAGCTGGGATTTAATGATGTTGTATGCCCGGAAAGTGAAAAAGTCTGCGTAAAAGTTGAAAATATTAAGCAGCTTGTGAAGGCTGTGTTCGGAAAATAAAAACTCGCTGTTTTTACATTACTTAAAACCCCAACATCTCTTCTATTAATTTTTTTGAACTTTGGTACTGAATTTCTTTCTTTAAGATACAGCCACCTAGCATACATTTGCTGTTATCTACATCATCATCTTTATTTAACGTCAGTTTTACAACTACATTATTTTTTACTTCTAGTATTACATTACATTTTGAAAAGCCTACACAACCTAAAAAATCATATTCATTCGCTACAGCTTCAAATGCATAAGTTCCATCTGATCTATTAAATGTTGAATTTATATAAATAATATCATATTCATTTTTAAACTGTTCAATTCCCAATTTTAAAGCTGAATCATCGATCCATTCTGGAATTGGCTTTGAAGGTTCTTTACCATAAACAGATACACTTTTAGCTTCTGGCATACAAACATTTGAAATAGCAAAAACAAAGTCACCTTTATAAACTCTTAATGGTAAAGTTGTTGTAACGGCACCAGAGGTGGTTGAATAAAGCCCTCCGAAAGTATTCTTACCATCTCCATTTAATATATAGAAATAATGTTTTCCAAGGCTAGCAGCTTTATCTGCCATATATTCAGGCTCAGTACCTTCAAATAGCGTACCACCTGATTCAATATGAAAAATAATATCATCTCCGTAAGTTTCTATAATTTGTTCTCTGGATAAACCAAATTTTGAATAATCTACAGATGAAACACTTACACAACTAAAAAATGAAAAAAACATTAAACAGTATAAAATAACTCTTCCTTTACCCTTCATAAAAAATCTTCCTTGTATAAATATTATAAATCGTTTTTTGACAAACTCCATTAAAATAACAGTTTGATTTTTATTTTGTCATTTAATGGGTCAAAATTACACAATCAAGTGAGTCAAGATGGCATTATTGAGCATAAATTCCCGAAACGGAGTAAAAACTGGCGGATTTATGGGGCAGCATGCGCCGGGCTGGAGGGGCGCGAAGCGGCCGCCGGAGCGCAGCGGAGGCGGCTGGAACGGCAGTGGAACCCCGCAAGAACGGTTAATAGGGAGTCTCGCCCAAAAAATTACGAAATTTTTCTTAAATTTTTATATACCTCGCAAAGTTGGCACGAATATTGCTATATATTAAGTGAAAAATCTGGGAACTTGTATGAGCTCCCTAAAAAAAATCGAGGTACGATATGAACGAACTTTCACTTATTAATTCACTTTTCAATGACGTGTTTGACACACCAGCAATGTGCCATGTAACAGCTTCTACTCCAAAAGTTGACATTGAAGAGGACGACAAGAGCTACACTCTGGAGATGGAATTGCCTGGCCGTACAGAAAAGGACGTAGATATTGAACTTGACCAGAACAATTTGACAATTGCTTCTTCTAAAACTGAGCAGAAAGAGGAAAAGAAGGAAGAGAAGAAGGCTGGAAAATACATTCTTAAAGAGCGCAGAACAAGTCAGTTTGAACGCCGCTTTGTACTTCCAAAGGATGTTGATACTGAAAATGTTTCGGCTGATTTCAAGAATGGTATTTTGACAATCTACATGCAGAAAAAAGCAAGCGAAGCTCCTAAAAAGATTGCTATCAAAGCTTTGACTGCATAAAAAGGGCTTAGTAACAGTTGCCGGACAGGGAAGTAAAGTTTTCCTGTCCGGCATTTTTTTTGCCGCCTGCCTTTCCCGCCATGCACACATTTTTGCAGACATATTTTACTCATTCCCACGAGGTCCAGAATTCTGTAAAATACTGACCATGTCGGTAACAAGCTTTCTTATTGTATGCCCCATGCTATTTCTTGCGGGTTTTGTTGATTCAATAGCGGGTGGCGGCGGATTAATTTCCCTTCCTGCCTATCTTTTTGCGGGACTTCCCTTCCACACAGCTTTAGGAACAAACAAATTTTCTTCTACATTGGGAACTTCTCTCACAACCTTCCGTTTTATTAAAAACAGGCTGGTTCTGGCAAAAATTGCCATTCCAACCGTAATCTGCGGCTTAAGCGGCTCAACTATTGGCGCCAGGCTTTCCCTTCT
>JAILHD010000101.1 GCA_024696155.1 Treponema sp.
AGTGGTGTAAAAGTCACAGATGCAGGACTTTCCGTGCCTTTTGGTCAGAAAGGCTCGATTGTTGTTTCTGGCGGTAAGAACGGTATTTCTGTAGGTTATAGACGTGAGTTTTAGTATATAAATCTTGCGAGACTGTTCCAAAAGAATTGTCATGTTGAACTTGTTTCAGAATGTACACTCTATTTTGTGTAGAGATTCCGAAACAAGTTCGGAATGACACTATAATGTAAGTTTATAGGACAGCCTCGTTTTATAAAATCTTCTGAAAGGAAATTATTTTATGAAAAAACAATCCACATTATTATTTTTTTTACAATTTTTCTTTTTAAGTTTATATGCGCAAGAACATCCGCAAGAACGATTTGAGATTCCGTTTTTTGTGAATTCACAGGGAAATATTTATGTCGAAATGATAGACGGTGATTATCAGTATAAATTTCTTTTTGATACAGCATCGAATATAAACGTACTTTATAATACTGGATATAAAAAGGCACAAAAAAATCTTGGTTATGATGTCGAAGAAGAATTATTTAAATTAGTCCGGGAAAATAACGCCATCTTGAGCGATGATGATATACGCATTTATGTACATGAGTATATTAATGAACAAGGTGCAAGTTTTGTTATGGAGCATTTTAATTGTTCCGGCAATGATTTTTTTAAGAAAGATTTTGTATACGCTCCTAAGGAATATAATCGACTTGATGATGCTGACTTTGATGGTATGATAGGACTTTGTTTTTTTGATTCGCCCACGAATGTTCTTATTGATTATAAAAATAATATGATTGTTGTAAACGGGGACTTGTTAAACGCCAAACCTGTGCCTATGAATCGGCTTGAAGTCACAGGAATTTATACCGTAGAAATAAAAATTAATGGAATTCCACAGGATGCCCTTATAGATACCGGGTCTATGTTATTCTTTTTGCGCCCGGAATATAAATCGGACAAAAGGTATAAAGAGTCGGAACTGCGCAATTTTCTTGATGAAAATATGCCTGAATATAAAAACAACGGAAAAACGGAAATCGGTGTAAATCTTCAGATTGGAACTTTCAAAGAAAAAGTTACCGGGCATTTCTTTTCCAGCGAAAAATACGGAAGTACAGCGGACGGTGCTGCTTTCGTGAAGAAAATCAACATTCTTGGCAACCAGATTTATATGAATCACAAAATCCAGTTGGACTTTGAAAATATGGAGTTTAGGATTGAATAGGAAAAAAGTTTTTTTGTTGGGGGTGTTGTTTGTCCTGCTTTCCTCTACGCTGAATGCAAAAATCAACTGTTTTTGGGATATAGGGCGTGTTTCCGCGGAAGGCGTTTTTAATGAAGAAAGCGGTGCATTCTGCCCGGTTTTGGAAATCCCGGACATCTATTTCGTTGGCGAAAAGACCGGGATTTTTGCTTCCGTCTGTCCGTTCGTAATCGGCTTTAAATATTCCCCGCAGGATTATGAATTTGAGGGTCACCATGAAGATTGGACTGTGGATAATGTTTCATTCGTAAATTTAAATCTTGGATGGATGAAATTTCTGAGTGATGATTTTCTTTTGGAAACTTATGTGCGCTTTAGTGCCGTGAATGTTATGAATATAAAAAAGTTTGGTTTTTCTCCATCAGTTGAATTTTCTTGGACTCCTATTTTTTTGGAGGGTATATCTGGCGATTCCAAAATTCCTTTTATGCCAAAAGCCTTGTCCTTGCGTACCGGTGCATCTTTTTATAATACGCGAGATTTTAAACCAGATTTTTTTGTTTCATTGAGCATTGATTTTGTTCTCGGAGCGACACTAGCGGGCGCAATTTATCATTTGTAGAGAGTATTATGTTGAGGCGCAGACTATGCACTATTTCCAGCAACTAGACATAACCGACTGCGGGGCTGCCTGCATTTCTATGATAGCATCTCATTTTGGCAAAAGGCTTAGCATTGCGGAGGTGCGAGGGAATGCGGGAACAGACATTATCGGCACGAACATAAACGGACTTTTAATGGCGGCAAAAAAATACGGTATAAAAGGAACTGGCGTAAAAGGTTCGCCCAATGCCATAAATCCTTCGCTCCCTACTCCGTTCATTGCCCATGCGCATATTCAGCGTGATGAAGAAAACTGGGTAGACCATTATATTGTGGTGAAAAAAATCGGGAAAAAGAAGATAGAAATCTGGGACCCGGATCCGATATATAAAAAACAGAAAATCACTTACGAAAAATTCTTTGAATGGTGGACTGGCTACGCCGTGTTTTTTGAACCTGCGGCGGACTTTAAAAAATCGGACAAAAAAGACAGCCTTCTTCTGAAATTCATCCCGGTGTTTCTTCCGCACACAAAGACGCTGGCGTTCAGTTTTCTTTCTTCGGTTCTGCTGCTCGCGTTCGGAATCATCACTTCCTTCTATTATAAATACATTTTTGACGAGGTGGTGTATTCCAAGGCTGCGTTCTCGCTGCACACGCTCACAGCGGGAATCCTGCTTGTGACGTTGATTCAGAGTGCGGTGGAAACGGTGCGGAGCGTCCTGCTTTCCCATTTTTCATTCAAAACCGATTTGCAGCTGAACTTTTCGTATCTTGCGCACATTTTCAGCCTTCCTCTCTCGTTTTTTGAAAGCAGGAAGTCTGGCGAGGTGCTTTCGCGCCTTGGTGATTTGGATAAAATCAAGCAGACGCTTTCTTCTGCCGCGATTTCTGGCGTAATGGATGTGGTGATGCTCATCGTGAGCGGGCCGATTTTGCTTTCTATAAACGCAAGACTTTTTGGCATTTCAATTGCAACCGTGGTGATTGCGTCCGCAGTTTCCGTGATTTACGCAAGAATCTATCGCCGTTACTATTCAAAATCTATGAGCCAGAACGCGGAGGTACAGTCCTATCTTTACGAAAGTCTGAACGGTGTTGCTACGGTAAAAGCATTGAACGCGGAAGAAATAGTTAACACCGAGTATGAAAAAAAGAAGATGACCGCCATGGCAACGGGCTGGACGCTGAACCGCTACGGCATCTCGCAGGGGCTTGTGAGCGGCCTCATAAACGGAATGAGCGGAATCTTCATTTACTGGATTGGTTGCTCATCGATTATCAGCGGCACGATGAGCCTTGGCACGCTGATAACGTTCAATTCCCTGTTGGGATATTTTACGGGGCCACTTTTCCGTCTTATAAACATACAGAATCAGGTACAGGAGGCTCTCGTTGCAGCGGAACGCGTGGGTGAAATTCTGGAGCTGGAAAAAGAAAAAGATGATTCTGTACAGTACATGAGACCTGCGCACATCGCGGGGAACATCGTTTTTGACGACGTGACCTTTGCCTACGGAAGCCGCAAGCCGGTCTATGAGCATCTTTCTCTTGAAATTCCTGCAGGAAGCTGGACTGCGTTCGTGGGGCCGAGCGGCTCAGGAAAATCCACGTTCGTAAAGCTGATAATGAAATTCTACGAGGCGAGCGGGGGGCGTGTTTTTCTGGACGGCAACGACATCCGCGACATAGACACATCATATCTGCGAAACTGCATCGGGTATGTTCCGCAGGAAATTTTTTTATTCTCCGGCACGGTGCGCGAGAACATCGTCCTGCACAACCCGGAGGCTACGCTTGAGGAAGTGATAGAGGCGGCAAAAAAGGCAGGCGCGCACGAGTTTATAGAAAACCTTCCCAAGAGGTACGAGACGGTTCTGGGCGAGCATGGAGGCGGTTTGAGCGGCGGAGAGAAGCAGCGGCTTGCACTTGCCCGTGCGTTGCTCGGAAATCCGAGCCTCCTTATTCTGGACGAGGCAACGAGCAGCCTTGACACCGTGAGCGAGATGGAAATTCACAAAGTAATCCGCAACCTGCGCAGTGACGGCATTTCGGTCATCCTGATTGCGCACCGCCTTACCACCGTCACAGGCTGCGACAGAATATATGTGATGAAAGATGGAAAGATAGTTGAATACGGAAGCCACCTCCAGCTGCTTCAAGAAGAAGGTCTTTACAGCGAGATGTGGAGCGAGGTAAGTTGAGGGGGGGGGGTAGGGATATGTACTTAAAATCCTTTGATGATATGAAAAAATCATCTGTATTTTTTATGCTAAAGCCAGTGAATGCTGTATATGCCTTTCTGCTTGCAGTATGCGGGGCTCTGGTGGCAATTTTTTTGTGGGCTTTATTTGCACCTATGGATGATGTAGTGCGGGCTCAGGCGGTTCTTAGGCCTGCAGAAGCGGTTTCTTCTGTACGTTGTGTTGCAAGCGGAGAACTTGAGCAGAGGCTTTATGAAAATGACATGAAAGTGGAGGAAGGTGAACTGCTTTTTTCCTTAGATACTTCCGTTTATTCAAGGGAACTGGATGCCTGTCTTCATGAGCAGAAGAAAAATGAAGAAGAGATATTTATCAATAAGATTCTGCTTGAAACGATGGAAAGCGAACATATGCCGGAGCTTGCCGAAACTTCTGACGCATACATAAAATCTGTTGTGTATATTTCAGAAATGCAGAGGTATGAAAAGGCTTATGAAGATGCCCTGGTAAAATGGGAGCGGGAGCGTGATGCACCCAGCGGATTATATGTAGCGCAGAATGCGGCGGATGCAGAAAATGCGAAGGAGCAGAGCCGGCTGAACTATGAGGCCTGGAAGAATTCACAGAAGGTTCAGGCTGTCGAACAGAAAAGAAGCCTTGAAAGTACAAGGCGGACTCTAGAAAGCAGAATCACTGAGCTGGAGCGTGTAATCCGCAATTCTACGATTTATGCGCCAATCAGCGGACGTGTGGCAGAAGTGGCAAAACTGAACCCCGGAGATTATCTTATGGCAGGAGAAGAAATCCTGCGGATTGTTCCGGACGGTGCAGAAGGTTTAAAGGCAGATATTTATGTAGACCCTTCTTACGTTGCAAAGGTCTGCGTGGGCGATGCAGTACGAATGAAGTTTCCGGGCTTACCACCCAGCCGTTACGGAATGTTAGAAACAAAGGTAGACCTTGTTCCTCCTGATTCAAGCCTTTCACAGTCCGGCAGTCTTGTTTTTGTTGTAGAATCTGCTGTGCCGGAGCCCTGGCTTGAATCCCGCCATGGCCGCAGGGCTTCTCTTATTTCCGGCATTACCGCAGAAGCCCGCATCATTACAGACCGCACCACCGTACTGCGCATGGTTCTGCGAAAACTGGATTTTATGAATTAAAATCCCATTGCTTCCAGAGGGTGTGTTAATGCGTAAACTTGTGCATCGTATTCAGCCTGCATTGCTGCATCTGAAGGAAGCCATTCATATTTCTTTCTAAGCTCTTTGACTGCTTCGAGCTGGTTTCCGTCTTTTTCTACAAGTGTGTTCCAATAGGCAGTTTTAAATTTTCTTGAACTTACAGGAAGCGTATTACTTTCTGTGTCTATATGAGTAATTACCCAGCGGTCTTTAAGATATTTCAGGGTAAAGGTTTCGTGAACCTCTTCTACAACAAAGCCAAAATCTTCACCTTCAGAATGAAGCAGATAGTAGTCTACTGTATGAACAGAAGTATCTCCTTTTTTCAAAGTAACATTTCCTTCCTGTGTGACCGGAGGAATGTTTTCGTTTTTTGCGTGAAGAGGAATGTCCAGCTCATAGGCTTTTCCGTCTATTCTGACTTGTGTTACTCCATAAAGACCTGTTCTTTGCCAGTTTTCTTCATTTGTTGCCAGTAAAAGCCAGGTAGAAGGATTTCCGTAGCCGTTATCTTTATTGTAGGCAAGTCTCTGTTTATGCATAACATAAATCTGACTGACAGTATCTACCCGTCCCTGAGGATCTCTTCCCTTTACAAAGTTCATCAGCTGAGTTGTGCTTTTTGTATTGACACCCTGGAAAAAGCCCTGAATTGTTTCAACAGAAGTAAGGCCTGTAGAAATAAGTTCTCCATTTTTTGTTTTAATAGTATTTATGGTGACTATAATCAAAACAAAGACAACAACAATTCCTGTTATGATAATTGAAGAGTTCCGTCTGATATTGCGTTTTGCCTTTATGCGTGAAGCCTGTGATTTTTTGTAGACTTCGACCTTTTCTTCAAAATCCTTATCTGAGTTAGAAATTTCGTTTGAAAGCTCATAAGCCTGGTCTAAAAGCTCAATTGGGAAATCCTTTTCTGGAGTTAAATCTTCACTGGCTTTTCCCTTTTGTTTTTTACCAGGCACATTTACAGCATTTGAATTTAGCTTTAATGCCTTATTTATGCTGATTGCAAGCTTAGCTTCTATTCCCTTTACGCAAAGCTCCAGAGGAAGAAAATTTCTGTCAAGAATATCTGCATTACGGTCAACCGGATTTGTATTTGGATAAGGAAGTCTCTTTGCAAGAAGCTTGTATGCAATAGATGCCCGCAAAAAAGAGAGGGCAGGCAGGTCGAATATAGTTTCGTTTACCCAGCCTTCATATTCTTTCATGTATTCTTCTGGGGTAAGTGCGTTTGCCGCATACTTAAAAAGCTGTAAAGGCATAAAGAGGATTTTCTTTTCAGAAGGATTAACTATAATGCCTCCTGCTCCAACCATAGGAATTGATATTTCTTCATTTGCAGCCTGAGTAAGAGCCTGGCAGACAAGCTTTACAGCCTGAAGTGCTGTACTTCCGCCTTCATCGATTATCTGGACAAGAGTTTTTGCATCCTTGCCTAATTTGTTTTCCCCGCAGTAAAATACAATTCTTTCGCTTCTGTCTTCAATATTAAAGGATTGAACTTCATTAAAAGTCCAGGGCTCAAAACTATCCCCATCCCAGAAAATTCCTTCCTGCGATAAAATAGATTCATAATTAGTTTTCCCAAAAGAATATTCATCCAAATGAGAATTAAGCCGAATCTCTTTCTCATCAAGTTCAATCAATTTCATCTTTTTATTTCCTTATGTGTATGGATATTTTAATTATTTACCGTGC
>JAILHD010000102.1 GCA_024696155.1 Treponema sp.
TTTTTTACCGGCAAGCATATTCTGAAAAAATGCAAAGCCCAGCATTAAAGGAAGCGTTCCAAGTCCGAACATCAGCATGGCTAAGGCACCCTTAAAAGGACTTGCGGTAGACACTGCGTAAACCTGCATGGTGATTAAAGGAGTGCAGGGTATAAAGCCATTCAAAAATCCTGTCAGAAAAACGCTTGAAGTTTTAAGTTTTGAGGGCAGGTAAAAATGATTGAAACTTACAGAAAACAAGCCTGCCATCGAAAGCCCGAGGAAAATCATAAAAAAACTGAGTACTACAATAATTACACTTAAAAGAGTTTGATTTATAGAAAGTGTCTTTCCTAAAAGTCCCACAAAAAATCCAACTGCAGTGTAACAGAAAATCCTTCCGCCATTATATAAAACTGATTTTTTCCAGTCTTTTGAAACTGCAAGATTAATTGCTCCGCACATTCCGATGCAGTGAAAGCTTGTTAAAAATCCGGCAATCAAAAGTCCCGCAAAAGAAAGTCTTGTATCAATTACGGGAATCACATTCAGAATGTCATAACCCAAAACTGATTTTAAGATAAAACGCAAAAGAACAATTAATAACGCAAAGCCCGCAAACTCGAGGATTTGAAAAAGCTTCCATTTATTATAGCCGGTACAAATCCATTCTTTTTTTGTCGTATAACCTGCCTGCGTAACCGCATCAACAATTTCTGCATCAGTAAGCTTGTCGGTTTTTATTCTTGCTATGTTTCCTGAAATCTTTATATCAGCATCAGTGTCTGCTTTTTTTATGAAAGATGAAATTACAGTTCTGCAATGCGCGCAGTAAATCCCGTCTATTTTTACATAGTAGTGTTTATTCATAAGACACTACTATAACATGCATTTGCATACATGGTTACTAGGTAAAAGATTAATTTTTTGTTACCAGATTTATAAATTCTGCAATCTCGCGAATCATGGAAATGCGGCGGCCAATCAAACCGTGCTCGGTAGGATATTCCACAAGCTTTTGAATGGCAGAACTTTTATGGGCAGCAAGCTTATTCCACAGGGGTAGAATCATTTCTTCAATCGGAGAAACTGAATCATACTTACCTGCAAAAACAAGAATGTTTTTATCTTTCACTTCTTCAAAGGCATTAGGGTGGCTGATTTCTTCGCGGCGGCGTAATACGTCATCATAAATAACATCAATTCCGTCTGAATGAAGAATACGACCTTCTTCCAGAAGAGAGCGAAGATAAACTTCCTTTGCACAGTTGAGATAGCGGGTAGGGTCGTAAGGAGTAAGCATTATGATTCCTGCAAGCCAGTCCAGCTTTTTGCCGGCATTCAGCGAAGAGTTTGCTCCCATGCTGTGGCCAAGCAGGAAAATCTGATTTGGATTTACATTGTACTTTTCTGTGAAGCTTTCTGAATGTGCGTACTCTGCAAGGTTATAGGCATCTTCAATACAGTTGGAAATCAAATACTTTCCCTGACTTCCCCAGGCACCCCTGTGATGAGGAACCAGAACAACACAGCCGCTGCGGCAGAGGGCGTGAGAAATATCATCATTGCGGGCCGTTCCCGGAAAGCCGTGGAGCATGATAACACAAGGACGGCCTTTGTCTTTCGAACCGGTAACCTCGCTCGAAGGCCACATAATTTCGCCGTAAATATGAGAACCGTTTGAAACAAAGTCCAGAGTAGAATAGTCCGGTAATGCAGAAGGATTCAGTTCTTCCGGGTCTTCAAAAAGATAATTTGTGTTAATCATAAAAGTGCTCCTGAAAGGGGAAATAAAACCTAGTAAGTCAATAGGTATTTAGCAGGTAAAACCGGCTATGTGCAGAATGCGTCGAATCACATCAATGTAAGTGAGGCTGATGTCATTCATGCGCTGGCCTGTTTTTGTTATGTAGCCAAGTTCAAAACAATGGCTTATATTTTCATCAAGATTTTGAAGGGGAATTAAAATAAAGTTTTCTCCCGAATCACTTGAAACCGCAGAGTCACCGGCGGCATTTTCTGCATTTGAGTTTTCTTCATAGATACCCGATAGAAAAGTGTAGCCGTTCAGATGTTCAATAAGATTTAATTCTGTTGCCCGGTCTGCCACTGTAATTGCCTTATCAAGTCCGTACTGAGAAATCACCTGATCAGAAAAAAAAGATTTTACATCGTCTGTGTCAAAAGTTACAAAGCGGTATTCCTGTAATTCTTTTAGTGAAATGCTTTCTTTTTTTGCAAGCGGATGTTTTTTATGAA
>JAILHD010000122.1 GCA_024696155.1 Treponema sp.
TTTATAATAGAAGAGTTTGGAATACGAACCATCTGATTGTCGTAAGTATGAATGCGAACCGAAAGCAGACTGATTGCATCAACAACACCGGTTACGTCATTTATGATGATTGTATCGCCAAGCTTAAGTGATTTTTCTGAAACAATAAAAATTCCGCTGATAAGGTTACTGACCGAAGTCTGTGCCGCAAAACCAATGGCAACTCCGGCTATTCCCGCAGCACCCCAGATTGCAGAAAGCTTAATTCCAAACAAGCCGAGCACGTAAACAACAACAGCAAAGTAATAAATGTAGCGCGCAACTCTGATTAAAATCTCTTTGCGCTCCTCCGGCAGTTTTTCTATATTTACACGGCGAATTCCCTTGCGCACCAGACGGTATATAATATAGTAGATTAAAATTACCAGAAGCATTCCAATTCCCATAAAAATATGGTGAATCGTAAAAAAGTTTTTTATAGCCTCTATAAAATCTTCCTTGTGGTCCAAAAAATCCTGCTTAATTATAGAAAGTTCTTTTTCCATTTTAATCCTCTTTTTGGCGTTCCCGCTTCGCGGTCGGCGCTTCCGGGCTCCACTACGTTCGGTGCTTCGCACACGCGCTGCGTCCCTCCAGTGCCTAACGCATCTACAATTGATTATGCTTACAGTATAACGAAACCACGCATTCTTTGCACTTAGGATTTCGCGCCGTACACACGTAGCGGCCGTGCAGCAAAATCCAGTGATGGGCGTGCTGCATAAACTCTGCGGGGATTCGTTCCAAAAGGCTCTTTTCTACCTGTTCGGGCGTTGAACCTTCTGCAAGTCCCATTTTTGGCGCAACCCGCAGCAGATGCGTATCCACAGGCATAGTCGGCTGGTGGAACACTACATTCAAAACCACATTTGCAGTTTTTCGGCCTACCCCAGGCAGCGTCATTAATTTTTCGCGGTCACAAGGAACTTCACCATCAAAATCTTCCAGCAGTTTTTGGCTAAGTCCAATCACGTGTTTTGCCTTGTTTTTATAAAGCCCGATTGATTTTATATACGGAATAAGCCCCTCTTCGCCAAGTTCCAGCATTTTTTGCGGCGTGTCAGCAAATTCAAAAAGCGGACGAGTTGCAATATTTACACTTTTGTCTGTAGCCTGCGCACTAAGTACAACCGCCACCAGCAGTGTAAACGCATTTTTGTATTCCAGTTCCGACGCAGGATTAGGATTCTGCGCCTGCCAGATTTGCATAATTTTTGTAATTTCTGCCGAAGAAAGTAGCTCCATAAGTCAAATTTATCATAAAATTTGTGTATGTTCTAGAAAATAAAAATTTAGGGATTGTCCAAACGGGCAGCCATTTTTTTTATACATAGACAATAAATTTGTGAAAATCAAATTCATATAATATACTGTTATATACTTAATGTTAGAGTTTAAACCGCTGCTTCTTGAAGCAAAAACGTTACTAGATCCTTTTTTCTGTAACTTTGGGGAAGGTTCGTGCCAGCATTCCTTTGCGGCTGCTTTTTGCCTTAAGGAAAAATACGGAAACCGCTACTGCATACAAGACGGTTTTCTGTTCCTTTTGCGCGAAAAACGATGCACAAAAACTGAGCAGGTTTATCTTTTTCCATTAGGTGATATGACTGATATTTCTACCACCCGCCATGCCATAGATACGTTATTTGAAGATGCCCACCAGCACGGCAAAAAACTGATTTTTGAAACAGTCACCGAACGCGCAAAAGATTTTTTAGAAAAGCACTATCCAGAGCAATTTAATATAGAAGAAAAACGCAACAATGCAGAGTACATTTTTAGCCGCGAAAAGCTTGCTGAACTGCCAGGCAAGGAATATGAAGGCAGGCGATGGGAAGTTCACAGATTCCAAAAGGAATACGAAGGACGATATTCAATAGAAGAACTTAAACCTGCCCATTTTGAAGAAGTAAAAATCTTTTCCAGAAGGTGGTACGACAACTTTTATACAGAAGAAACTAACGCGCAGCTGCGTGCAGAAGAAAATGCCTTAAAACTTGCGCTAAAACATTTTTACGAACTTGATTTACACGGGCTTGTAATTTTAATAGACGGTAAAATTGCCGCCTTTGAATATGGAACGCCTTTGAATCAAAACACTTATGATGGATTTGTAGAAAAAGCAGACCGTTCCTATAAATACATTTACAAAATGCTGAATAATTCGGTGGCAAAACGCTGCCCAAACACAATTGAATGGCTTAACTGGGAAGAGGATTTAGGTCATGAAGGACTTCGCAAAATGAAGCTATCCTACAGACCCGAATATTTAATAAAAAAATACCTTATAAAGGAAAAAGGACTAAAAAATTGAATAAATTTGAAGCTGTAATTTCCTTATGTATAATCACCTTTTTTGCCTCTATACAATATGCTTTTCTTGGGGGCGTACCGTCTTCTGTTTCTCAATTCGGATATTTAACGCTTACCAATGGAACGGGCTTTATAATTGTACTCTTATTCTTTTTTGGTGAACTCTTCCGTCTGGACAAAAAACAAATTCTTCAGGCTTTTATTCTTTCGCTGGAACAGGTTGCCTTTAATGTATTTTTAATTCTTGGCGCGGGAAAAACCGGAGCAACCGTAACTTCTTGCGTACTTTCGGCCTACTTTGTATTTATTCCACCGCTCGCACTGCTACTCTTCCACGAAAAACCGGATTTTAAAACCTTCCCAGGAATTGCAATTGTTCTTATGGGACTTTTCTTTATGATGAACTGCGAAGCTTCTTCTCTTTTGAGCGAAGGAGTTTTGTATCTTTTACTTGCAGATGTAGTAATTGCTCTTACAATTCTTACGATTTCGCGTTTTTCTGCAAATTCAAACCCTTCAATTATTGCAATGGGACAGCTGTTCTTTTCTTTTATAATTTCTGCCGCCTGCTGGATTTTTGAAGTTCTCTTTTTTGGAAAATCCTTTACGCTTTCTGTTGAACCCTCCTTCTGGATTTGCGTATTGTACGTCAGTCTTTTTATCCGCGGTTTATACAGCATTGTTCAGCTTTATGCCATGCGCTACGTTTCGCCGCTTTCTACATCATTAATTTTTTCTACAGAAATTATTATGACAATGCTTATGTCGCCGGTGCTGGCATTTCTTTTTGGAACAGAAAAAGAAATCATAACACCAATGAGGGCACTTGGCGCCAGCGTGATGGTTGTAGGAGTTCTGCTTGCAGACAGTTCTGTGTATACGGCAATTATTCAGGGCATTAAGAAACTAAAAGAACCCCCTGTAGAAAAACGTTCAGCAGCAGAAAAGCTCTATGCCTTCTGGTCTGACTTAAAAAAATGGTGGTCTATAATACTTTCTATCGCAATTGTGTATGCCTGCCTGGACTACATGGTTCAAAAGATGGACTTTCTGGACTACGAAAGCATTGTGGGACTTAAAAACTTTTTACCTATAGCTGCCGGTCTTTTATGGGGTGTTTGGGGCGCAAGCGGAACATGTTTGGGCTGTATTATTACGGCACTTGTTCTTAAAACGCCGGGAGACCTTATCCTTTGTGAATGTTTGTGCAATCTTTTAACAGGAGTTGGACTCTGGTTAATATGGCACAACACCGTTCCGACTCATTATGTGGGCTTTAACAAAAAACGGCACTTCCTTGTATTTATCTTTTCGCTGGTAATTATTTCTTTTACGGGAGCCTGCCTTTCTTCGCTTATTTCTCCGCAAATAAACGTGATTCCAGTATTTGTTTCTTATACAAGCATGGGACTTTTTGTAGCCCTTCCTCTGATTATACTTTTTGGAAGCCTTCTTCATGTGCAGACGGCAATTCCTTCTAAATTTCAACTTATGCCGGATTTACTTTGCAAAATAACTTCAGATTCCCAGACGCTTGCCGCATGTAACGAACAACTGGAAGAAGCCGCAATGGCAAAGAGCATTGGCATTAAGCGCATTTTTGAAGTTCAAAGCTGTATAGAAGAGATTTGCATCCGCATTCATGACGCCTTACCAGAAGCAGAAATAAACATCAGCATAGTTTTTGGAAGTGCAATTTCACTACGAATTATGTACAAAGGCAATCCTTATAACCCCTTCCACATGAAGGCCACTGACGATGCCTTTTCTATGACAGGATTAAAAATACTTCGCCACAGAGCCTTAAGGGCATCTGTTTTTACGAGCAAAAAACAACAGCTAACCCGAATTCATATTGTAATATAAGCTTTTTCAGATTTAAGGAGGCTAGAAAATGGATATTACAGAGAAAAAACGAAAAACCATCCGTCACAAGGTAAACTCGATTGTTCTTACGATTACTATGGCATCTCTTTTTTTGACCAGTGTGATTGGTGTTTTGAGCATGATTCAAATTCAAAAAAGTAGTAAAAAAGCTCTTCTAAAGCAGACTGTTCAGAACCTTCACTCTTATTCTGACGGAAAAGCCCACCTTGCAGATTCAGAGCTGGAAAAATTCCTGAACTGTACAAATCAGTTTTCTGATTTCATTCACGATTTGTACATTAAGCCCGCAGATTACAAAGAAAAAGAAGTTCTTCCACCTAATGCAAAAAACGGCGGCAAATGGGTTTTACAAAGAACTTTTGCCACAGAAAAAAACAGACTTGCCGATGTAAGAAAAGAACTTGTTCTGCTTGGAAATGTTGAACAGATTTTTAAGCCCGTTATTAACACTTATCAGGACAAGATTTTAAGTATTTATATTGCCACAGAAAGCGGCTTTATGATTTCTTATGATCCTAATTCTGATAATGATAAGTCAAACAACGGAATCTCAGAAGTTTATTACGATTATTTTAATTCGCCATGGTACGTACTTGCAAAAAATAACGGAAAAACCTCTTTTACAGATGTATATTCTGACTCTTTTGCTCACGGACTTATGATAAGCTGTGCCTCGCCCTTCTATGATTCAAACAAAAAATTTGCTGGCGTTGTCTGCATGGACGTTCTTATTTCTGATTTGTACAATGCCACAGTTGATGTTTCTGACATTGAAGGCGCTTACGCGTTCTTAATTGATACAAAAGGAAACGCAATCTCTCCTGATCCTGTAATTGCCTCTGTTTTTAATGATGAAAATCTTGATGATGCTGTTCGCGATAATATGCTTCATAAAGGAAATGACGTAAAACTTACCTCTCATAACATTTATTACGCATATTCACCTTTAACGACTACAGACTGGGAATTCTGCATCTGCGTTCCTCAAAAGACCGTTCTTGAACCTGTAACCGCCATGAGCCATCAGATTAGAATTGCAATTATTGTATTTGCCATCATCATGCTTTCTATTATTGCAGTTGTAACCGGAATTGTTTATGACTTTGCCCTTACCCTTACCCGACCAATCGAAAAACTTGTAGAAGATGTAGAAATTATCAGTCAGGGTAACTTTGAACGCCGCGCAAGAGCCTTTGAAAATGATGAAATTGGAGACCTTGCAACCTGCGTAAATGCTATGTCTGTTTCGCTCCAGAAGTATATTGCTGATTTAACTGCAGTCACTGCAGAAAAGGAACGCATTGGAGCCGAACTGAACGTTGCTACAAAAATTCAGGCAGATATGCTTCCGCAGATTTACCCTGCCTTCCCGGAACACGAAGAATTCGACCTGTTTGCAACTATGGATCCTGCAAAAGAAGTTGGCGGCGATTTATACGATTATCTTCTTTTGGATGATGACCATCTTATGATTGTTGTTGGTGATGTTTCTGGTAAAGGAGTTCCAGCAGCCCTCTTTATGGTAATTGCCAAAACTTTGCTGGAAACCCACAGTATTCAGCGTCTTTCTCCTTCTGAAATTTTCCAGAGAACAAACAACGAACTTTGCAAAGGAAATGAAACAGGTCTTTTTGTAACCTGCTGGCTTGGAATTATTACACTTAGCACAGGTGAAATGCGCTTTGTAAACGCAGGACACCCTTATCCAGTGCTTTACCATTCAGGTGAATTTAAATTTGTAGAAACAAAGCCTAATTTTGTACTTGGCGGAATGGAAGGACTTCCTTACACAGAGCATACTATAACTCTGGAAAAAGGCGACCGTCTGCTTGTTTACACAGACGGTGTTACAGAAGCTACAGATGCCAACGAAAAACTCTTTGGCGATGACCGCCTTATAAATGCTATGAAAGGCACAGAAACAATGACGGCCCCGGAAACACTAAAATCTTTGCGCAAATCAATCGACGCCTTTGTTGGAGACGCCGAACAGTTCGACGACATAACCATGCTGCAATTAATTTTGAAAAACTAAAAAAAGAGGTTCGGATTTCAAAACCGCACGCTAGCGTGCTACACGCTGTTGTGACTTGTAATTATATACTTTGACCGCTTTCGCGGTCACACAACAGAGTGTTTTTGAAATCCGAACCTCTTATTCGTAAATTTCTAACTAATTATGCCTTTACAGCTTTCTTCAAAGCCTCAATCTTGTCGGTCTTTTCCCAAGGGAAGCCTTCGCGGCCAAAGTGACCGTAACTTGCGGTCTTTCTGTAGATTGGCTGTTTAAGGTTCAAAGTTTTGATGATTCCGGCTGGAGTACAGTCAAAAACTTCTTTTACGGCAGCTTCAATCTTTTCGCACGGAACTTTTTCTGTACCGAAAGTCTGTACCATGATAGAAACAGGGAACGGTACACCAATTGCGTAAGCAAGTTCAACTTCAGCGCGGTCTGCAAGGTCTGCGGCTACAATGTTTTTTGCAATGTAACGTGCCATGTATGCGGCAGAGCGGTCAACTTTAGAAGGGTCTTTACCGCTGAAGGCACCGCCACCGTGACGTCCCATACCACCGTAAGTGTCTACGATGATTTTACGACCTGTAAGTCCAGAGTCACCATCAGGGCCACCAATGACGAACTTACCTGTAGGGTTGATAAAGTATTTTACCTTGTCGTCCAAAAGTCCTGTTGGTTCAAGAACAGGCTTAATTACCTCTTCAATCAATGTCTTTTTGATTGTGTCGTAATCAACATCAGGATTATGCTGATGAGAAAGTACAACAGTATCAATGCGGACAGGTTTGTTTCCATCGTATTCAATTGTTACCTGAGATTTTGCATCCGGGCGAAGCCATGCAATTTTACCGCTGTGGCGAAGTTCGTGTGCCCTAAGCAAAATCTGATGTGAATAATACACTGGAGCAGGCATTAAAGCAGGAGTTTCGTTGCAGGCAAAACCAAACATCATTCCCTGGTCACCGGCTCCCTGCTGGCCTTCGTATTCATCAAGACCTTTTCCTACAACACCCTGGTTGATATCAGCAGACTGAGCGTGCAAACGGTTCATAAAAAGACAGTTTGCTCCATCCAGACCAACATCAGCAGAATTGTAACCAATGTCCAAAGCTACTCCGCGGGCAATTTTTTCTACATTGCGGTTGAATTCCTTCAAATCAACATCTCTAGAAAATCCAATTTCGCCACCTACCAGCAAAAAGTCTGTAGAAGAAAATGTTTCGCAGGCAACGTGAGCTTCTGGATCCAAAGAAAGACAATAATCCAAAACAGCATCAGAAACCTGATCGCAAAGTTTATCCGGGTGACCTTCGCCAACTGATTCAGAAGTAAATAAATAGTGATTGTTAGATAAGACAGACATATTAAGTCTCCTATTTAGCAAGATTTTCAGTCCTCATACGAGTCTGTTTCCGCCCTGCAATTTGGATAAATCGGCGGATAGAAGTGTTCATACACTGTTGTATACAGATATAGTAATGTTTTTATCTATTTTAATCAAACAAATTCGAAAAATAAATATGTACAAATCAAAAAGTAAATGTTAAAATAATTTATCACTATAAGGATGATACCCAATTTTTCAACATTTTTGGTGTAAGAAGTGGAGATTGAAAAATGCCTTTGAAAAAAACATTTTCTAAAGATGGTAAGAAGTGCAATGTAACTTTTTCTGTTTCCCCAGAAGCAGCTACAAACGTCTCTAAAATAAATTTAGTTGGCGATTTTAACAGCTGGAGTAGTACCGACACACCACTAAAAAAGGCAAAAGACGGTTCATTCAGTGTAAAAGTTGAACTTGATACAAACCGCGAGTATCAGTTCCGCTATTTACTTGATGGAACCAGATGGGAAAACGACTGGAAGGCAGACAAATACATTCCAGCCCCTTATTCAAATGCAGACAACTCTGTTGTCGTTACTAAAAAGGATTTTTAGGCCATTCGGCATGAGAGTAAACAATAAAGGAAGCGCCTTGGTAAAACCGGGGCGTTTTTTATTTTTATTAAGAATTTTTATAAAATAACGAAAATATAGATATGCAGAACACTACTTATAATCATGTATCAGAAAATTTTGGAAAACGCGTTTTATTTTTACTGCTCCTGCTTTTTAGCGTATGCTCACTAAAATTGTGCGCAGAAGACATTACGCCAGCTCAGGCTCAGGTTGCACGAGAAAAGTTTGTAGCAGAATCTAAAAAATATGTAGGATGCCCTTATGTTTTGGGAGCCGTTGGCCCAGACAGCTTTGACTGTTCAGGCTTGATTTATTACGTTGCCAGAGAATCAGTTGGTATACAGCTTCCACGAACTGCAAAGGCCATCTACAGTTACTGCCGCATTGTCCCAGACAAAAGCCGCGAAGTTGGAGATTTAGTATTCTTTAAAACAAACAGCACCGGAAACATTAGTCATGTGGGAATATACATTGGCAACGGCCAGTTTATTTCTGCAATCAGCGATGGAGAAAACACCGGCGTAATTATTTCTTCTCTGAACCAGACTTACTGGAAGTCAAAATACGTTGGTACCGGACAGTTCCTTAAATCTGGAACTGGCAGCGAAGAAAAAGTAGAAGAAGCAATTGCTCAGGATGCAAAAGAAAAAGAAAAGCATCCGCGTCAGGTACATGCTTCGCGCAGCGGAACAGATTTTACACGCAATGTAATTTTTGATGCAACTTCAAACATCGGATGGTCTTTGATTGCGCCAAACTCGTTCATGTTCAGATTTCGTGCTGTAGACCTTCAGGTAAATGCACGTTATAAAAAATGGTTCCTGGAACCAGGAATTAGCTTAGGCACCCGAATCAACTTTAGCCAGGACGTATTCCAGATTCCAATTTTGTTCACAGCCACAATGAGCGAATACGTTCGAGTTTACGCAGGTCCTGTAATTTCGTTCAGCAATGCGCATCTTGTTACAACAGACGAAACAATTAAGGCTTCTGTATTCCCAGGAACAATCGGAGTAACTTTTTCTACCCCAAGTTTTTCTATAAAAGAAGCAAAAGTTCAGTTTGTTCAGGACGTAAGCTATTCGGTATTCAATCAGACCGATAACGCAGCCTTAAACTTTCTGGATTCTGTTTCGGCAGGTCTTATTATGTTCACAGGTGTGCGCGTAAGTCTGCCATTAAGCACATTTGTACGCTAGGAATGCCAATGAAAAAACAAACACTTCCTTTTCTGATTTTGTTTGCTCTCTGTTCAATGTTTTTTTCTTGCAAAGACACGCTTTCTTTTACGCTCACAGGCGACAATCAGATAGCGTTTGAAGCAGACTGTGACTTTGGAAACGGAAGTGCCATTCAACAAATGCTCGCCGGAGTTGGCACAGATTTTAATGATTTAAATCTTGATAATTTGAAGGCGGGCCTTGAATCAGACGGCTTTAAGAACGTAGAAATTTATCCTAAAAATAAAAACCTGAACGGCGGAATTATTGTAAAAGGAATTCTCCCACCCGACAGTCCCATCATCACTGCCAGCGGCGATTCGCTAACGTTCAGATTAAGTCCTTTGAACTTCCGCGACTTTTACCACGGAGGCGGCGAAAATCTTGCCACCATTCTAGACCTGTTTTTGATTCCAGTCCTTGCAGATGACGAAGAGTCCTTGCAGATGGACGAAAAAGCCTATTTAGATCTGATTGCCTCTTTTTACGGGCAGCCTTTTGCAGACGAAATCAGCCAGAGCACATTAAAAATCCTTCTTAAAAACAAAAAGCAAAATACAGCACAAAAAACAATCAGCTTTGCAAATCTCTTTACAATTAAGTCAACAATCGAAATCACACTATAAAAAACACAGGAGTGCGATTCTATGAAAAAACTTCTGACTTTTATTCTGGCAGCAATCTGTACAATAAATCTTTTTGCTTATGATGGCGCTGTAAGTGGTCACAAAAAACTGATGGTTCATCAGACCGAATTGTTTGACGTTATTTATGCAAAAGAAAATGAAGCTACAGCCCGAATTCTGATTGCAAATGCCGACCGCATTTATAAAGAAGTTTCGGCACAATACGGAATTACTCCGCAATGCAGAATGCCGCTTGTAATCACACAAAAAGTTGAAGCTTTTAATGCTTACTGGACTTCTTCTCCATATAATCACATTGTTGTGTTTGATACTGGTGTTATGGAAAGCATGCAGGTTAGTGAAGACGCATTGCTTTCTACTTTCTGGCACGAAATTACGCATTCCGTAACCTACAATATGAAGAATGACTTTTGGACAGCTTTTGATAAAGTTTTTGGTGATCCGATTTACCCTGGAAGCGTTACAATCAGCCGGGGAATGGCAGAAGGCGCAGCCGTTGCAAGCGAAAGTCTTAATGGCGAAGGCCGCCTGAATGATGAATTTTCGCGTCAAATGGTAAAGCAGGCAAAAATTGAAGGAAAGTTCCCGTACTTTAGCGATGTTCAGGGCGCTGGAGACAAATACCCTACTGCAAGTTTTTACAATTTTAATGGCGAGTTTTATCAGTGGGTACAAAAAAAATACGGCCTGGAAAAATTTGCAAACTTCTGGTACAGGCTTATAAACCTGCAGTCAATTTCTGTAAGCGGTGCCTTTAAAAAAGCGTTCGGGCAATCGCTGCGTTCTGCCTGGAAGGAATTTGAAAAAGATTTTACAGTTCCTGTTGCAGCCGAGGCAAAAAATCCAGTAACAGAAGGAACTTCCAAAGACTTTTTTGAGCCGGATTCCCAAAAATTTTCTAAAAAAAATAATGCTGGTGCAATCTATTCAAATCTTAAAAAATGCGATGAAGGTCTTATTTTTACAGACGAAAAAACGAACTCCCTTTATTTTGTAGAAAATGCAAAACTCACTGAGCCAAAAAACAAAGCTAAAAAGCTGTTTACACTTAACTCACTTGGCGGTACAGATATTTCAAGTGACGGAAGATTTATTTCTACCCTGTATTACAGCGCTCTTGCAACAACTCAAAAATCAAAGCTGAAAATTTACGACAGAAAATCAGGACTTTTTACCAATTTTACAGAGTTTACAAATATTCACGGGGCAACAATCATAAAGGCTGAAGACGGATATCATCTTGTTTTACAGCATTACGATTCTCCAACTTATCACATTCTTACTTATAAAATTAATCTTTCTGATAACGGCAAAAAAATCACTTCGTTTACTAAAAATGCTGATGTAACCTTACCTTACGGAACAATGGTCCAGTGTTTTTCTAACAGCGCTCATAATGACGGCTTTACGGCAATTGTAAAAAGCGGATTAAAATATTTAATCTGCAATTACTCATTAAACGCAGAAGAAATCTTCCAGTCGGCTCTGCCAGAAGAATTAACTTCTGCCCGCTATCTTTCTTACAACAAAGAAAGCGCCCTTTACTATTTTAGCTGTACTCTAAAAGATTCCATGCCGCGAATTGCAGTTTACAGCCCGGAATACAAAATTTATTCTGTAAGCCAGAAGGATTATTCAGGCGGTATTTATTTTCCTGTTTACAAGGGCAAAAAACTCTACTACATCGGAAACTTTTACCGCCAGAACAGGATTTTAACTCTTACAAGCAAAACAGAGCCAAAATTTGATACAGAAGAAAATCCTGCAGAAAATCAATTTGCAAAAGTAGAATGTGCTGCTTACGAAGGCGAACTTTTAGAAAAACCGTATAACCGCTTTAATTTTTTTAGGGGCATTTTTGTTCCATACAGTTTGTGTACCTCAACTTCTTACAACTACGCAAACAAATCATCTTATCCTCTGCCGATTGGAGCAACTTACATCACTTCTAATCCGTGGACATCAGCTCTTCTTACAATGAGCGCGGGCTACGGAATGAGCACTAACTCTGCGGCTATTCAGGCAACTTACCAGAGCGGAACTTTTACAAATCTTTTTAAATATCATCTGGAAGGCAGCTGCGAATTTGATGGCGATGGCTGGAAGCAGGCAGACGGACAGGTAACCTTAAATTCTACAATTCCGTTTGGACGCATTTCTTATCTGGTTCTTTCTGATTCACTTTTGCTGCATTACGGACGTTCAAATCTTAACTTAAAAGCAGCAGAAGAAAAGTCTAAAACAAAGTTTATTGGCTATGCAAAATCAGAAGACAGCAAAAAATATTTTTATGGGGCAAATGGCGTAAGCGCGGGATACACAAATATTCATCAGGCTGGAGACGGAAAATTTTCAACCGGCGGATTTTCGCTTTCTACCACGTTTATAACGCGCTACAACGCAAATAATCCAAGAGATTTAGATAAATATGAATTCTGCAGCGATTTGGGCTTTACAGGGGGCATTGCAATTCCTCGTCTTTTACCGCTGCACGATTCTCTTAATCTTACTTACAATTTTCCAACTAAAATAAAGCTGCACATCCTTACAGAAGATGGAAAAAGCATATACAGCTTTCAGGAAAACTGGAAGCCATCTGACTTTCCAGAGTTTAACGGCGCAAACGTAGATGTGGAAACAATTCTTTTTGGAGTTGATATTCAAAAAGGAGCCGGAATCCTATTCTTTAATGACTTTTGCACGACCTTCCATTATAAAGTGGGCTTTAGCTATTCAGAATTTGATGACGATGATAACTGGCGTATAAATCAGCTTGGCGACTACCTTAAAAAACTTGGCGATGACGTTCCCGTTGAACAATACTTTGGCATAAAAATCACGGCAGGCATTACACCAAACTACGGGCTTGCCGCCAACAGCCAGTATAAAACCGACTGCTACTTTGAAGCAGGCATTGCCACCCGCAAAAACTCATCCCACAGCTATGCAGCTCTAGGGGTTAGTATGAGGTTGTAGTTTTTTGATAGGTTCTTGAACGAGCTTAAAAATTGAAAATTCAGATTGAGTCTGAAACTTTTACAAAGAAATACGGTTATATAAATAAACAGGAGCTTTTTATGAAAAAACTAATTCTTTCACTTTTGATTGGATGCAGTTTAATGGCAGGACTTTCTGCAAAAACAGCATTTGTATACTTTACCATAAGCGGCAACACAGAAAGAATGGCAAAAGACGGTGCTGCTGAAATGAATGCAGATATTTTTAAAATTGAACCATTGCAAGCATACACAGCCGAAGATTTAAACTGGCGTAACAAAAAAGCGCGTGCCACAGTTGAATTTCATGATTCTAAAGCGCGTCCAGAAATCGCAGACAAAATCGATATTTCTGATTATGATACTGTAATTGTGTGCTATCCAATCTGGTTTGGAACTGCACCAAAAATCATGTTCTCTTTTGTAGAAAATCAGAATTGGAATGAAAAAAATCTGATTACCCTTTGTACAAGCCACAAAAGCGGAATTGGTCAAAGTGGAAAAGACCTTGCAAAGCATGCTAAAGGCGCATCCTACAAAGGCGGAGCAGACCTTGCCAAAGCTACTGGCAAAGACATCAAAAATTATATAGAAAGAATATTATCAGGAAACTAAAAAATGAGTGTAGAAACAACAAACAAATACTTGCGCGCAAACGATGCTTACAATGAACTTTTTGATGCCATGGAAGCATTAAATGTAGATGCAGAACTTCAAATGCCTCTTAACGCCGCGTTAGTCACTTTGAGTAATATTCTTGATTACTGGAAAGAACACAATGATGTGCACACAAAGCCAAGAGTTAGCGAATCTGACACTAACTCTAAGCCAAAAAGTAACGGCGGATTCTCTCTGGTAGAATAAGTGGTTTTATTCTTTCTGGATGTATACCCATCTTTTCATTGATTCAGAAGTTTCTGAAGAAAAATAGAGTAAAGTATTGCCATTTGATACAAGAAAAGCTATTTGTGCATCAATATATGATGTTGATTCTGGAGCTAATTCTAAAAGATATTGCTGAATATCATCTTTTGTAGCATCAGAGAGTTTTACACCGTTATAAGAAATAAATGGAGTCATTTCAAACAAATAATCTCTAAGAATTTTTATGTTTCTGAAATTATATTTATTATTATATGACTTTTTCATAGCCTCAGATATGTCATAAACGCTATTTTCTACTTCGCCTGTCTCAACTTTATAAGTTGCATCTTCGTCAGGGGCAACTTTACAAGCACTTGCAGCTAAACAAACAGCAAAGAGAACTAAAATTTTTATGAGTTTTTTATACAATTTAAAATCTCCTCATACTTATAGAATTAATCATTCTGGAACCTAATTTCAACTATATTATGGTAAATTGTACAAGTCAAACAGACCATTAATTCACTTTAATCTGTTCCAGCACTTCGCCAATTTTTCCTCGAACAACCAGTGTTGCGCGGCTGTCCTGCATGGTGGCAGTTTTATTGATAAGGATGAGGTTTTCACCGTGGAAGTAGTCTATAAGACCGGCTGCAGGATAAACGGTAAGGGAAGTGCCTCCAATAATCAAAGTGTCGGCATTTTTAATAGCCATAATGGAATTGTTGATGGTGTCACTATCCAATCCTTCTTCGTACAAAACAACATCAGGCTTAATAAGACCGCCGCATTTTTTACAGTGCGGAAGTTTATCCGGCGAGTTTACACTTTCTTCTATGATAGTTTCGTCATAAAATTCGTGGCATCGTTCGCAGTAATTTCGCAAAACGCTTCCATGCAGCTCGTAAACAGTTTTGCTGCCTGCAAGCTGATGGAGTCCGTCAATATTCTGGGTTACAACAGCCTTAAGTTTTCCGGCTTTTTCAAGTTCTGCAAGTTTGTAATGAGCGGCATTTGGCTGAACGCCTTTTATCAAAAGTTTTTCGCGGTAAAAACGGTAAAATTCTCTGGTGTTTTCGTAAAAAAAGGTACGGCTGATAATCTGCTCTGGCGGATAAGCCCATTTTAAATTATAAAGGCCATCTACACTGCGAAAATCCGGAATACCAGATTCAGTAGAAACTCCCGCACCCCCAAAAAACACAATGTTTTTGCTTTTATCAATTACCTCTTGTAAACTAGATATATTGTTAAAAAGTCTGTTTTTTTTGCTTATCATACGTTTTTCCTTTTCTTATGCGGATTGTTTTACAACTCGCTGCACTTCTTTGTACTTATAAATTAGTTCAATTCCGCCGATAAGTAAATAACTCTCTTTATTTATTTTTTATAGGGGTTGTAAATGATTAAATATTTGAAGAAGAACTTATTACTAATTTCGATGTGTCTGGGCGTCGCGCCTGGCTTTGCACAGTTCTCCGCACCAAAAGTTGAAAACATTACTGCATCAAATGTAAACAGCTGGCAGGATTCTTTTGATCTGGAAAAGCGAAAGAACGGAAAGTACAATATTATGATTACCGCCAAAGACTTGGGCGGAAACACAGTTATTGAAGGTCCTCATAATATCTGGCTGGATCCTAAATCAGATCTGCCAATCTGTACAATCACAAACCCCTATGAAAACATGCGCGTTGTAGGCAACCTGAATATCGTAGGTACCTGTATTGATGACGACGGCGTTTCAAAAGTAAAACTTATCCTTGATGAAGGCACAGAAGAAGAGCAGCATATTGACGCAAAAGGTAAAGAGTTCTGGTCTTATTATCTTGATACAACCCAACTTTCAGAAGGTGACCATACAATCAAAGTAATTGGTTACGATATTAACAGTATTCCTGTAGAAGGTGAACCAACTATTGTTCACTGGAAACTTGACCGTAAACTTCCTGTAACAAGTCTGTATGACAAATCTATGGGTATGCTTGTTTCTGGCAAAGTAGGATTCAAAGGCCTTGTAACAGACGGAAACGGCATTAAAAAAATTGAATATTCTACAGATGGCGGCGAGCATTTTACCCTCTTAAATCTTAAAAAATTGAATAAAAGAGGCTCTGAATGTGAGTTTGCCTTTGATGTTGATACAAAAAAATTCAACGATGGTCCAGAAGTAATCTGGTTCCGCGCAACTGATGAAACAACAAGTGTTGGACTTTATTCATTCCTGTATTTTATTGATAACACTAAACCTGATGTAAAAGTTATTAGTCCTGAAGACGGAGTTGTAAAAAACGGAAAATTCTCTATTGCAGGTTACGCAAAAGATAAAATTGGTGTAACAGATCTTAGCTGGACATTTGGTTCAGAAAGCGGTGTATTCGAGTTGATTCCTGGTAACCCCTACTGGAAACTTGATGTAAACACAATCGGCATGAAGGAAAAATCTGTTAAATTTACAATTCATGCAACTGACCGCGCAGGAAACGTAACAGACATTGTAAAAAATATTCCTTTGAATCAGGAAGATGATAAACCTGTTGTTCAGATTAAAAATCCTGCACCAGACCAATTATTTGGCGGACGCGACAGTTTTGTAGTTCGTGGTATTGCAAAAGATGATGATGCAGTTACTTCTGTAAAAGTTATACTTGATGGAAAAACAGAAGAAGCATTCATTCAGGAAACACGCGGCACATTCAGTTTTACACCGGAGCTTCCAGAAGGCCTTAAAACAGGTAAGCATTTTGTAACAGTAACTGCAACTGACGAAAACGGCATTGAAGGAAATCCTGTAACAGTAAACTTCTATTCTGCTGGTATGGAAGCAGAATTCTCTGATGCAAAAGTTACCAGCGGCAAAAATATTTTAGACTTTGTAAACGGCATTGAAATCCATCCGGAAAGCGGTTCTGTTTTTGAAGTAACTGCTAATTCTTCTGTAGGCATTAAATCAGTTCACACAGAACTCAGATGGGGAAGAGATGGCGTCGATTCTAAAGACGAAGAATTTACAAAGGCTCCTCTTACTCAGAAAATCACTGTACCAATCAGTCCTGACTTTCCTAAGGGCGTTGTTCAGATTAGCATTCAGACAACCGATACAGCAGACCGCGTTTCTGAATTCCGTGGTGTGATATATGTAACAAACACTTCTACCGTAAAAGCAAGCGAGCCAGTCATTGTTCTTAGCGACAGCCGCATTGCAGAAGACGGAACAATAATTAATAATCCAGACTACCCTGCAAGTGCCTACTTTATTGGCGCAAATGCCGCAAAAGTTGAACTTGTGCCTTCTACCCCATTTGCAAAAGCCGAGCTGGTAGGCAATCAGATTCGCCTTGTGGCAGGAACTGCAGTTGGAAGTTCAGAAGACGTAAAAATCCGCGTTACAACAGATAAAGGTAAAACTTTTGAATCTGGTGCCATTCGATTTAAGTCAGACACAGCAGTGCCAGAAATCACACTGGAAAATGACACAGAGCATCTTATTAAAGCAGGGGCTGTTACAGAAGTTGTAGAAACTGCAGCAGAAGGCGCAGAAGCTGCCGAAGGTGAAGAAAGCGCAGTAACAACCAGCACAGTTGTAAAATACGAACCAATCACTGTAAAAGGTAAGATTACCTGCGAAACAGGCGTTGGAAAGGCCTTCTACAAGGTGCTTTCTGCCAACACCGAGCTTAAAGGCGGCATAATCTCTGCTGTTCACAATGAACTAAAAGAAGAAGAAGTTGCCATCACCGTAGCAAAGAACGGAGATTTCTCTTTTGTAATTAATCCTCTGGATTTTGCTGATGGTGTTCACGTTATAGAAATTATTGCAGAAAGCGCCGGCGGAAACAAAAGCGCAAATGCAATTGCAATAGAAAAGATTCCGGCAATTGAGCCTGTAAATGGCAAAATGCCTACTCCAAAAGCTCCATCAGTTTCATGGCTGGATGATTTTGACGTTTACGCAGTAGGCGTTTATCAGGGTGCTTTTGCAGAAGAAAGCAGCACATTTAAGATTTTCCACCGCTCAGAAATGAACGAAGGCAACAATGCACTTACAATGGATGTGCTTGCAGATGGCGGAAAAGCCCCTGTTGCAGGAAAATACACAGCATTAAAGGCTCCAAGCCTGGACGTAAACATTGCTTATGTAAACGACCAGCCATATCTTAGCGGTATCCCAGTTGTAGTTCCTTACAATACAAAAGATGCCGGAAAGATTCAGCTTTATATTAATTCTAGCGTTGCAGTTGGTGGCGTAAGCTACGAAATTACAGGTGACGAAACTTTTGGTGGAGACATCAAGCAGACAGGTTCTGCAAAACTTATTAAACCAACACCAGAAGCTCCGGAACTCTGGATTGCAGAAATTTCTCTTGGAAACCTTCCAAACCGCGTTACAAACTTTACAGCAAGTGTAAAAGCTGGTGCACTTTCTAAAACTGTAAAAGGCACTGTAACAGTAATCCGCGATGTTCCAGAAGACAGAATTGACGACACAGAAAAGGTTTTTGCTTTTGCTGCCGCAGACACAGCCTTTGACGAACCAAACGGAAACTACATCCTTACAGGCGGTTCAAAATTCTACTTCTATGCAAACCTTATGGCACCACTCCGTGTAGAACTTGTTTCTAAAACAGAAGGCCTTAAGATTGATACTGACGGAAACCTTGTAACTCTTACTGCAGAAAAAGACGGATATTACACAGGTGTTTACGTTCGCATTCACGACCAGTTTGGAGATGCCTACGAATCACACAGATTTAATTTTTACGCAGACACAGCAGCTCCTGTTGTAAACCTTGTTGAACCAGTATTTGCTCAGTGGCTTGGAAACACAGTAAAAATCAGCGGTACAGCCGCAGATCCTAGCGGAATCCTAAAAGCAGAATACTCACTTGATGGCGGCGAAAACTGGGCAGACTTCTCTATTCCTGTCAGCAAGAATCCAGGTGCAACATTCAGCGCAAATGCAAATCTTAAAGAAGTTCCAGACGGACTTGTTTGCGTAGATATCCGCGCAACAGATTATGCTGGTAAAACAAGTTATGTTCATACATCATGCTTTAAGGATGTTACACCTCCGGTTGCAGACGTTATTGTTCCTACACCAGATGATATTGTAAACGGCGAAACTTTAATCGTATTTGACATTACAGATAACGGTCACTTAAACAAGGCAGAATATGTAACGCCTCCAGTAAAGGGTAAAACTCCGGTAAAAACAGAGCTTGAACTTGCCCCACTTTCTGGAATCCTTGTTGGTACAGAAGAACGCCCTATTGATGATGCAATGTCTTTCATCTTTACAGATGATGCAGGAAACACTTCTACAACAGATCTTTGGGCATTTATGATTGACCAGGAATCTGACCTTCCGATTACAGAAATTCACGTACCAGAAGAAATGCAGGTTATTACCCGTGACTTTACAATTTCTGGAGTTGTTTACGATGATGATGGCGACACAACAATGTTCTACAAAATCGACAACAATCCTTTCACCCAGCTTCCAGAACCTGGAACAAGTTTTGCACTCGATATTCCTTTGTCTTCTATGACAGATAACGAACATACTGTTACCGTTTATGCAGTAGATATTAATGGCGTAAAAGGCCCTGAAACTACACGTACATTCAGAATCTCTCTGGAAGAGCCAAAAGGTGCCGTAGAACTTCCTACAATCGACACTCATAACCGCGAACGCATTACAATCAGCGGATGGGCAAGCGATAAAAACGGAATTGAAAAAGTAGAAGTTTCTCTGGACAGTGGTAACAGCTACAACGATGCAATCGGCACAGAACAGTGGCATTACGACGTAGACACACGTGCAATCAACGGTGGAACTCAGGTAGTATTCCTTAAGATTACAGATAAATACGGAATCCAGGGACTTTATTCAAGTATCATCAACATTGATAATGCAGCCCCTGAAATCAGCCTTGAACTTCCTCTTGATGACTCTGTAACAACCGGAAATCTGTTCTTCTCTGGATTTACTTATGATAATGTAGGCATTACAGAACTTTACGCAACAATCCGTAATCTTGAACAGCCTTCAAAAGCTGTTGTACGTAAACTTAAAATTGACCGCGTAGTTGGCGAAACTCTTGATATTTCTGATTTATCAAACGGCTTCTACAACGTAGAACTCACAGGAAAAGATAAAGCAGGAAACACAACAAACGTAAGCCGAAACATCCGTCTGGACAAGAACAAGCAGCCTGCAACAGTAGATATTCTCTACCCTCTTAACGGCGAACACAAAAACGGTTTGTTCACAATCTACGGACAGTCAGAAGGTGAATACAAAATTGATCATTTGAATCTCTATCTGGATAATCAGAAGATTTCAGAAACTGAACTTTCTATCTGCGGCTTCTTTAAGTTTGAAATGTCACCTGAAAATATTGCAGAAGGTATTCACACTTACAAAGTTGGAACAGTTCTGGAAGGCGGAAAAGAAATTATGTCCCGCGAACAGACAATCACATACAGCCCAGTTGGACCATGGATTACAATTGATAACTTTACTTATGGTGACTTTGCTGTAAACCGTCCGTTCATCTATGGACGCGCTGGTTATTCTATCAGCGAAGAAGAACTTCTTCTTTCACGCACAAAAGAAATTACTCCAGAGCAAAAGGCAGAAACTTTAGCTAAGAAAGTTGCAAAAGTAGAAATCAGCCTTGATAACGGAAAGACCTTTACACAGATTTCTAAACGCCAGGGCTGGGAATACCGAATTGAAAACGAAGATTTGCCGGAAGGTTACCACTTCTTCCTTATCCGCGCCACAATGGCAAACGGAGAAGTTGCAGTAACCCGTACAATCATTCAGGTTGATAACACAAAACCTACAATCCGCCTGATTAGCCCAGAACGCGGTGGACGTTACAACCAGGTTCTTGATGTTTCTGGACTTTCTAATGATAACGTAAAACTTTCTGATGTAACTCTTACCTTGCGTAAAGGTGATAAGGCTGCCTACGAAGTTCCAGGCTTTATTCAGGGACTTTATGTAGACTTCCACTTCTGGGGTGCAACACTCTTTGAAATGGGTGCAGGTCTTACCTTCTTTGACGACAACGTAAAACTTCAGTTTGAATGGGGACAGTTCACACAGGAACAGCGCGACTCAGTTTCTGACCTGTTTGGACTTGAACTTACAGGAACACGCTATGGTGGAAACGTATTCGGACTTAAGATTCTTGCAAACATCGTTTCTATTCCAGCCAGCTACTTCTTTGGACGCGACTTTGAATGGCTCTACTCTAGTGTAGCAATTGGTGCACAATTCAGCTGGTTTGACCTTACACAGAGTGGAAAAACACAAACTTTGTCAGCTTTAATTGGACAGATTGAACTTCCGAAGGTAAAATTAAAGAACGTAAAGATGTTCAGTTCATTTGCATTGTACTTTGAAGGTTCGCTTTGGTTTATTCCTACTGACGTTTCAAGTTCAGTTGAGATTGACAGTCTTGTACCTCAATTCTCTATCGGTTTAAGAACCAATATCTTCTAAGGAGCGTGTGAAAAATATGGTTTTGAAGAATATGAAAATTACTAACCGTAAATTTAAAATACTGATTATCTCGGCCGCACTTCTTGCAACTGCAGGAGCTGGTGCTTTTGCAGTAGAAGAATACGTAAGCGCAATTTATAAGCAGATTGATACAATCTTTTCTAAAAAATCTGACACAGAACTGAACACGCTTTTAAGGCAGAATCAGAACGACCGATTCTACTATTTAATAGAAAATTACACAGAAAAGAAGATTCGTCGTCTGATTGTTGCAAATGATTACGACTTTGCTTTAACCGCGACAGAAATCGTTATTGAAAATAATATGGATAACGATCGCGCGGTAGAAATGTACTCGTCTATTCAGGATGCATACGACGACCAGAAAAGATACGAAGAGCAGCTTGAAATTGCACGCCAGAAAGAACTTGAGCGCATAGAAAAGGAAAAGGAATCTAAACGTGCCATCGTAGACAAGCAGTATATTTCTTCTAAGACTGCCAGCGGTGGTGCGGTATACGTTTCTGGAAAAGAAACCGAATCCAGAGATTCCGGCTGGTACGGAAGCATAGGCCTTGCAGATGTTTCTGCCGTCACAGATCAAAAGGCAGACGTAAATGCCTTCAACTACGGTATAGCACTTGCCTACACCTACGAACATATTGCAGGCCCTTGCACCGTGGGAGCAGACCTTGCCATTGATTTACGATTCCTTGACTTAGGAAGCGGAGATTCAAGACTTCCGCTTTTAGTAGACTTCGATATCCTTCCAAAAATTGCAGTAACCAATTCTTTCAAATACTTCCTTATCAGAGCAGGATTTACAGCCGTTAAGACTGGAAAACCAAAAGATTCAGAAAAAGTAAAACCACTTGTAGGCGACTTCTACACCCCAACTTTGGGAATTCAGCTGGAACGCTTCCCTATTGGACCTGTGGCATTCACTATGAATCTTGATTACTATCCAGGTCATCTTTTCTATGATGACATAACAGCTGCTTTTGGAGCAGGAGCAAATCTTTCTGTACCGTTTGCAAAAATTGATCAGGTTAAACTTTCGTTTAATCTTGGTGTAAAAGATAGAATATTTATGAAGGATGACGGCCTGGAAAACCGTGCTAATATTATTCTTGCAATTGGAGCTGAAAATGTTGGAAAATAAGCTTAAAAAAATCATTCTTTCTCTAAGTTTCGTGGCTTTTGTTTTTACTGCTTTTGCAGCAACAACAGATTTATCGATGCGTTTTCTGGACAAGGCTGAACTTGCATACGAGCAGGAGAATATAGAAGAGGCTTACAAATATGTAAACCAGGCTCTTGCGGTTGCAAAGGACGAAAGCGCACAGGCAAACATTCTTTATTTTGCCCGAACAGTTTATGCAGAAAAACTTACAAGACTCCTCCAGAATTATGATGAACTTGCCTTCATTGAAGTTCAGACAAATCTGGAACGCTATGCAGCAATTGAAAATGCAAAAATCAAAAAACTTGTTCGCCAGATTCAGTCTTCTATAGAATCAAAAGAAAAAGAGGAAAGCCTTGCACGTCAGCAGGAGCAGTTCAATAAAATTATTGAAACGCAAAAAGAAGCAACAGACGCAAGTACAAAGGCAATCCGTGAACAGATTGAAGCAAACAACAAAAATCAGGCAGAGTTCAAAGATTCTTTTGAAAAAGGCTTTTCAAGACTTGGCGAAGCTTTTTCTGAAAACGCAGAAGAAACTAAGCGTTCTACAAAAGTTCTTACACTTTCCATCATCGGAATTGCGCTTTTAATTCTGATTATTGTAGGACTAATTGTTATTGTAGTTCGCAAAGGTTTCCAGGCACAGAAAGTTCAGCAGGAACAGTATGTACAGGCCTTCAAAATGCTTGCAGCAAATCAGAGCCAGACAAACCGAATTATGATTGGCGGTGTAACAGACCTTTACGGCACAAATGCTACAATGAAGATTGCAGGTTCTTCTACATGGGCACCGGCACAAGGATTACCAGATGTTGAGTTTACAGAAGAAGACCAGGAAGAGCTTAAACAGCTTGCAATTAAGTGCGAAGAAATTGGTGCAAAAATTGATGCCGCTACCGGACGCAAGAATAACTCTAAGAACGTAAGCGAACTTGTTTACAAGCTTTCTATGGCACTTGGTCTGCCACAGGGCATGAGCATGCTCTACTTCTGCGCTTCAATGATTTACGATGCAGGCTTCTTAGGAATTGACCCGGAGCTTCTTTCTGCAACAAATCTTACAGATGAGCAGAAACAGGCTTTGAATGAGCACGTAAAACTTGCAGAAAAACACCTTGAATTTGTTCCAAAGAAATTCTGGGAAGTTTTTGAAGACGCTGCCGTAAAACATCACGAAAACATTGACGGTTCTGGTTATCCAAACGGACTTAAGGGCGACGAAATTCCACAGATTGCACGCCTAATTCGTGTAGCAGAAACTTTTGTTTCACTTTCAAGCAAGCGAAACTACCGCGAAACAATGGATAAAGAGACTGCAATTGCAAAACTCCGTGAACAGCCACAGTTATACGATCAGACAGTAGTTGAAGTTCTTGATCAGATTGTTTAGTTCAAACAAATAAAATATAAACTTACTTCAAAAAATGCCGATACAATGAGTATGACTATACTACTTTTTGTACTCGGCTTTTTTTTATTTACACCGGTATATGCACAAAACTTTACTTCAACAAAAAAAGAAGTTAAACCTCTATATCAGCTCCCAGAACGCGTAAGTCCTCTTACAGAAAAGGACTCTACAACTTCTCAATTTTTAGTAGGCTCTGACAGCGGACTTTTTAAAATCACTGTAAATAACAGTGCAGTTCCTCTTTGGACAGAAGGCCGTGTAGATCAGATTGTTCAGATAAATGTTCCAAACAGTAAAAAAATAATGGAACACGGCTGGATAATGCGAACCTCCAGGGGAATTATATTCACTTCCGATCTTGAACACTTTGAAGAGCGTAATGAAGGTCTTTCGTTCCTTACAATCAAAAAGTATGTAGACAAACAGACAAGTCTTGAAAAACAAATTCAGGAACTTAAAGACATCTGCGTAAATCCTGTAAACAATAGTCAGATGGTTACCGCCACAAAAGACAATGTTTTTTATTCCACAGATGCAGGACATACCTGGAAAAACATCGGTTCAATGAGCAGAAGCACACCTGGCGTAAAAGCTGTAGCAATTGCAACTCTTGATGGCGAAACCGTAATCTTTATGAGCCATCCGATTTTTGGCTTAAGTTACACTTTTCCAGACAGAAAAAATTCAAACTGGAACGACGTAAGCGCCGGCTTTGAAATTATGCCTTCGCTCAGTTCGCCAGATGAAATTTCTGACATTCTGCCAGTTGTACGCACCCGCGCAGACGGCTCTGTATTTACAGAAATCTATATTTCCCAGACATATCTTCCGCGCCTTTACCGCTTTAACTGGGAAACAAGACGTGGAGAATTAATTTATAAGGGAGAAAGCCCGGCTGCAACAGTTGACGGACTTACTTCTATAGACAACGTAATTTTGTATACAACTCTGGAAGGCTTTGGTTCGGTAGACATCGATTCTTTTACTTCGCCAGGAGTTCCAGCGCGCTTTGACGAATGGAACAAAGCCTTTTCTAAAGTACCAGGAATGATTAACTCTGCATGGATTCCAACAGGACGCAGCGGATTTGCAAAAGGCCTTCTCCTCAATGAGCTATGGCTTCTCTACCCTGGCACCGTAAACTCCCCATATGCAGAAGTTGCAAACGGACGCAAATGCATTTATGCCTCGGCTTATCAGTGCCGCAATCAGGCAGGAATTGACAAATACATCAAAGCAGTAAAAGACCGCAACATGAACGGACTTGTTATCGACATGAAAGACGACTACGGTCTTTTGCGTTACGATTCCCGTAATTCTGCAGTTCTGGAAAAAGCAAAAACTTCCATGTACTTTATTGAGCTGGACAATTTTATCAGTCAGTTTAAAAAAGAAAATATCTATCTTGTTGCCCGCATTGTAACATTTAAGGACCGCAGTCTTTCTAACTATGCAGGCGGAAAATATGCCGTTTGGGATTACAAACTCAAAAAACCTTGGGTTGGAACAAAAGGCATGGAAGAACTTGTAGACGAAGAAGGAAACCCTACAGGTGAGCAGCAGATGGGCTATTACGACGAAAACTGGGTAGACCCATATTCAGAAGAAGTTTGGGAATACAATATAGAAGTTGCAAAAGAGCTCATTGAGCGCGGCTTTGATGAAATTCAGTTTGACTACATCCGATTCCCAACAGACGGACAGAACCTTGCAAACGCCACCTACCGCTGGAAGAGCCCCGGAATGGACAAAGAAAGTGCCCTCATCAGTTTTCTGTCTTATGCACGTGAAAACATTAAGGCCCCAATCGGCATCGACATTTACGGTGCAAACGGCTGGTATCGTTCCGGCACACGCACAGGCCAGGACGCAGAAATGCTTGCAGAATACGTAGACGTTATCGGACCAATGTTCTACCCAAGCCACTTTGAACAGAGCTTTATGAACTATCCGCCGGCAGAAGACCGCACTTACCGCATTTATTATTACGGCTCATACCGAAACACAATTTTGTGCCGCAACCGTGCAATCATCCGTCCGTGGATTCAGAGTTTCTACCTTGGTGTAAGCTACGACCGCCTTTACTACAATTCGGACTATATTAAACGCGAATTCTACGGTACCCGAGACTCAATCAACCGCGGCTACATGTGCTGGAATAACGGCGGCGACTACACAACAACTCCGGCCGACGTGGGTACCGAGCCCTACGTTGGAAAAACTCCAGAGGCAGCCAAAAACGTGCGAAAGCCGGCTTTAGGCCTTACAGAAAAGCCAAAAGACAACGACACAGGCCTTTCTATTCTGGACACAATTTTACCGCAGTCACTGGAAGATGATATAAAAGGGGGTTATTTTCCATTCCTTATGACCCCGGCTCTTCCCTTAGTACCGCTAAACTAAGTAGAATGTGCCTATGACTATCGGCTCATACACACCAGAAGAACCAATTTCCTCAATCGCAACTGCCCTGGCTCCCGCAGCCCTGGGCATAATCCGCGTAAGTGGCAAAAACTGCATTCAGCTTGTAAGTAAAGTTTTTTCACGCCCAAAGGCACTTTTAGACGCCCCAGGAAATACGCTTGTGTACGGGTGGATATTTGATAACTGTAACGAATATAAAATGTCAGCTCCGCGCAGCGGAGGTGATAAAGCGGGTTCAGATAAGTTGACAATTGAAGACACCATTACGACCCGCGAAGGGGAAAGCACCCCCCTGGCTCCAGCCGGCGAGCCGTCTTACACCACCCTCCCTGCGGGGACACCCCGCAACGCCCCAAAACGCATCGACGAAGTAATGCTTGCCGTTTACCGTACACCAAAATCCTTTACCGGAGAAGACATGGTAGAAATCTTCTGCCACGGAGGACCAGCCGTTGTTACAGCAATTCAGACTCTCATGCTAAAAAGCGGCTTCCGCCAGGCACTGCGCGGTGAATACACCTTCCGCGCCTACATCAACGGAAAAACCGACCTTACCAAGGCAGAAGCCGTAAAAGAAATTATAGACAGCCACACAGACGCTGGCCGCAGTCACGCCGTTGGCCGGCTTTCAGGCTCACTTTTTGAAGAAATCGACAGCATCAAAAAATTGATAATAGATACCCTTGCTTCTATAGAAGTAGAAATCGAATACCCGGAAGATGAGGAAACAATTGCAGATACCTTTGACCGCAAGGACATCGAGCTTGCCCGCGACCGCCTTCAGACTCTTGCAGACAGCTGGAAGGGCGAAAAGCTTTATCAGGACGGAGCACGCGTTGTTCTTGCCGGCCGCACAAATGCCGGTAAATCTTCGCTTTTTAATGCCATTTTAAAGGAAGAGCGGGCAATTGTAAGTGACATTGAAGGAACAACCCGCGACTGGCTTGAAAGCTGGGCAAGCATCAACGGAATTCCAGTCCGTTTATTCGACACAGCAGGTCTCCGCGAAACTGACGACGTAATCGAAGCTCAGGGTGTAGAACTCAGCCGAAACCTTGCCAGCGACGCCGACGTAGTTTTGTATTTAATTGACAGCACGACTAAACCGACCCCGGAAGACCAGGAATTCATTAAAAACTGTAAGGAACCATTGATTGTGGTTTGGACGAAGTCTGATAAGAACCAGGTCGGGGGCGTTGCGGGGGTATCCCCCGCAGAGAGGGTAGCGGAAAACGACGCGACAGCGGCGGTTGAAGCTAGGGAGAGCCTTCTCCCTCCTTCGGTACTTCAAATCCAGATTTCCTCAAAAACCGGCACCGGCATACCACTGCTTTTTGCCCAGATTGCAAAAATCCTGACTTCGGGACTAACAACCGACCGCGAACAGGCAGGACTTGGTTCGGCACGCCAGCGTGACTCTGTTGCAGAAGCCCTGGAAAATGTAAAGCACGCACTCATTAGTGCAGACGATAACTATACTCTGGATGCTGTTGTTCAAGATCTGGAAGAAGCTCTGGACTGCCTTGGCGAAGTAACCGGCGACGTAACTCCGGACGACGTTTTGGGCAGTATTTTTGCTAATTTCTGCGTTGGAAAGTAGTCATCTTAATCAGGAGGCCACCATGAAGCCTTATTACTTAAAAACCTCGCGACTGGAGCTTGTTCCAATGACAAGTGAATTTTTGCAGACAGCATATGCTTATGCATCAGATCCTTTAATCACCAAAATGATGACTTTTTTGCCTAGCGATTCGCTTGAAGATACACAGAAATTTATTGATGAATCCGAAGAGCAGTGGCACAACGAAGAACAAACAGACTTTCAGTATGCAATTTTGTATCAAAAGCAACATATTGGCGGTATTTCCTTTACTATTTTAGATGGTCAGAAGGCCGAACTGGGCTGGATTATTAAAAAGACCTACCAGGGTAACGGTTATGCTGCAGAAGCGGCCCAGGCTCTTATTGAATGGGGAAGCAAAAACCTTAAACTCAAAAAATTCATTGCTCACTGCGACACAGCAAATATTGCCTCTTACAGAACTATGGAAAACCTTGGCATGAAAAGGATTTCTGTAAGCGGCGGACGTTTTAATAAGGCAAATCCTGGCGAAGAACGCAAGGAATATTTGTACGAGATGGAAGTTTCAAAGGCTCCAAAGGGCTCTCTTCCAATGCACAAGCTCTGCCTGCCTCTGGTTTTGGAACAGTTTTTCCGCATTCTGGTTGGTTCTGCCGACACTGTAATGCTCAGTGCCTACTCTGGTGCTGCGGTTGCGGGCGTTGGCCTTATGACTCAGTACGTTTTCTTTTTGATGCTGCTTTTCAGCGTGATTACAACGGGAACTACAATCGTTCTGGCTCAGTACATCGGGGCAAAAAAGTCGCGGACAGATCTGAATCATGTTGCAAATGCCTCCACCGTTATGATTATGTCCCTGGGCGTGCTCCTTACTATTCTTGTAATTACAGGTACAAAGCCCCTTTTAAGCTTTTATACCCTGGAAGACGAAGTCCGTAAGGCCGCCTTTGAGTATTTTGTGATTTTTGGCGGAATCGGTGCCATTTTTAATGCTGGCAGCCTTTTACAGTCGGCAATTCTGCGTGCTTACGGTTATACAAAGCAGGCACTTTATGTTACCTTTGTCGCAAACGTCATCAACGTTGTGGGTAATGCCCTTTCTCTTTACGGTTTCTTCGGTTTCCCGATTCTTGGGGTAAAGGGTGTTGCGGGTGCTTCCCTTGTTTCTATGATTGTTTCCTGCATTCTTTTGGAAATTATCATCCGCAGCAAAAAAGATGTTGCCTTCAACCTCAAAACTGTGCGCTCAACTCCGCGCTCTTTCTACAAACTCATTCTTTCAATCGGTGTGCCTACTGCCAGCGAAAGCCTTTCCTACAATATCTCGCAGATTGTCATCATGGCTATGATTTCGACACTGGGAACTTACGCAATGTCTGCTCAGGTTTACACCCGAACAATCTGTCAGTACGTTTACATCGTTGCAATCGGAATGGGGGCTGCCTGCCAGATTAAGGCCGGTTACTTTGTTGGCGCCCAGCAGAGTCAGATTGCCTACAAAAAAATGTTCGGCTACTCCCTTGTTGCAACTGCGGTTTCCCTTTCGATGATTTCTCTAGTCAACATTTTTGACGCGCCGATAATTTCGATTTTTACAAAGAATCCCGAGGTTTTCAAGCTTGTAAACACACTGCTGCGTTTTTCTATCCTTGTTGAATTCGGACGCTCTCTCAACCTCATCTGGATTGGCGGCCTTAAGGGTGCCGGCGACATCCGCTTCCCGGTTTTGTACGGAATGTTCTCAAACTGGTGTATCATGGTTTTCCTCAGCTGGCTTTTGGGTCTCAAACTGGGCTGGGGCGTTGCAGGCTGCTGGCTTGGAATAGGCCTGGACGAAACTACCCGCGGAATCGTAATGGTATTCCGCTGGCTCAGCAAAAGGTGGATGACTAAATCTCTGGTAAAATAGTTTTTTTTATAGCCGAAAAGTGCTATAATTTGGTTAACATTTTATAAGAGGATAATAATGGGTCAGACCTTAAAAGAACAGTACGGCAATATTTTTGCCGAAATTATGAAACTTTCTAAAGCGGCTGCAAAAATTGACGAGACCAAAGTTTACGAAGAAGCCAATCTGGACACCAGAAAATACATGTACAAACTTCTGGATGACAATTTTAAACCAGGTTCAGGTTTAGGAAACATCGAAAATTTTAAAGCTTTTTATGACGCAGTAACAAAAGAAGGTAAATCTGGACTTATCCTTATGGAACATTATACAAATCTTGATTTACCTGCAATTCTTTATCTTTTAGACAAACAGGGTGAGCCTTGGGCAAAAGACTTGTCTTCACGCATTGTTGCCGTAGCCGGAATGAAGCTCAACGAAGCAAGTCCTGCTGTACGTGCATTTACAGAAGGCTTTACACGCGTTGTAATTTACCCTACCCGCAGCCTTACTGCACTTGAAGACAAAAAAATTTCAGAAGAAGAAATTGCTGCCGAAGAACAGCGTGCCCGCAAAATTAACTTTGCAGCTATGCGCGCAATGGACGGTTGTAAAAAACGCGGTCAGGTAATACTTGTATTCCCAAGCGGAACACGTTACCGCCCTGGAAAACCAGAAACAAAACGCGGCCTTCGCGAAATCGACAGTTACCTTCGTCTTTTTGACTGCATGATTCTTGTTTCTATCAACGGAAACTCTCTTAGAATTAATCCTGCAAGTCCTGATGACATGCTTTCAGACATTGTTGAAAAGGATGTAGTAACACTTACAGCAAGCCCTGTAATCAACTGTAAGGAATTCCGCAACGAAGTTCTTGCAAAGATTCCAGCAGATGAACCAGATCCAAAGCAGAAGACAATTGATCATGTAATGGAAGTTCTGGAAGATATTCACAATCAGGTTGAAGCTACCCGCCAGTAGACAATAGCGCAAGAACTTGTAAAATAGTCTGAAAAAGATTTTGGAGTTTTTATGAAAGCTGTTGATTTGTACAAAGAAGCAGGAAGCGTTAGCTATCCTGGTCGTGGAATTGTTGCCGGACTCAGTGCAGACGGTAAATACGCCGTAAGCGCTTACTGGACAATGGGACGCAGTGCCGGAAGCCGCAACCGTATTTTTGTTGTAGAAGACGAAAACGGAAGCGAAGTTGTACGCACAAAGGCATTTGATCCAAGTTTAATTGCCGGTGACCCTTCACTGATTATTTACGCTGCTGTACGTCAGCTGGGAAGTAAGACAATCGTTACAAACGGTGACCAGACAGATACAATTTTTGACGGAATGAAGAAAGGACTTTCTTTTGAACAGTCACTTTTGAGCCGCAAATATGAGCACGACGCTCCAAACTATACTCCGCGTATTTCAAGCCTTCTTGATACAGACGGCGGCAAACTCCGCTATGCACTTTCTATTCTTAAAAGTGATGACGGAAATCCAGACTGTACATTGCGTCAGACTTTTGATTATGATAATCCATCTGCTGGAGAAGGACGTTACATCCACACATATCAGGGTGACGGCAATCCTCTTCCAAGTTTTAGCGGCGAGCCTGTAAAAGTTACAATCGATGCAAACGGCGGAGACATCAACGCTTTTGCAGATAAACTTTGGGCAGCCCTGAATGAAGACAATAAAGTTTCTCTTTTTGTACGCTTCATCGAAATTGCTACTGGTAAATATGAGGAGAAAATCATAAACAAAAACAAATAAGGTAGAATGAAGCAATCTGGAAAATTATTTCTGATACTTTCAGTTTTACAAACTTTGATTTTGACATCCTGCGTTTCCAAAAACGAACGCTTTGCAAAAACCGCAGATGATTATCTTATCAAAAGCGGTTTTTGCGGTTCTGTAATTGTTGCTAAAAAAGGAAAAATTATTTTTTCTGGCGGCTACGGTTCTTCTGATGCAAAAAATCCTCAGGCCCTGCCAAATGATGTAAACACTGTTTACGAAACAGGCTCCCTTTCCAAACAGCTGCTTGCTGCAGCAATCCTTAAACTTGTAGAAAAACACAAACTCAACCTGGATGATAATATCTATCAGTTCTTTCCAGATTTTAAGCACGGCAAAAAAATAACCATCAGAATGCTTTTAAACATGCGCTCTGGCCTTACAGACCACATAAACTGCGCCCAC
>JAILHD010000136.1 GCA_024696155.1 Treponema sp.
AACTCGCCTAAATCTGTATATTCTGTTATACTTTCTTTTATGGATAAAAACGAAGCTAAGACTATTGTTGAAAATGTTCGCTCAGAGGCAGCTAAGCGCCTTGTGGGCCAGGAACAGCTTATAACTGATATGTTCATGGCATTTGTTGCGGGCGGTCACGTACTTGTAGAAGGCGTACCAGGTCTTGCAAAAACTCTTGCCATTAAGACTTTGACTGAAATTTTGGGGCTAGATTTTAAACGCATTCAGTTTACTCCCGATCTGCTTCCTGCCGATGTAACAGGAACTTTGATTTATGAGCAGAATAAGGGCAGTTTTAGCGTGCGTAAAGGTCCTATTTTTGCAAACGTTATTCTTGCTGATGAAGTTAACCGTGCACCTGCAAAGGTTCAGTCTGCTATGCTTGAAGCAATGGAAGAAAAACAGGTTACTATTGGTGAAGAAACTTACAAACTTCCGGAACCATTCTTTGTTCTTGCAACTCAGAACCCGGTTGAACAGGAAGGAACATATAATCTGCCAGAAGCCGAGCTTGACCGTTTTATTATGAAGCTGAATGTAGGCTACCCAACAGCAGAAAATGAAGTAAACATCGTAAAGACCTGCGGAAAAGCTGCAAGCGTAGCTGTAAAAACTATACTCAAACCAGGCGATATTGAAGAACTCCGCAAACTTTATGATTCAGTTAATTGCGACGACAAAATTGTTGAATATATTGTTTCCATTTTGAACGTAACCCGCGCTGACACTTCTGCTAAAAAGCAGTCTCGTTCCTTTGCAGCTTCTGTTGCAAAATCAAATGATATTACCCGCTACATCCATTTTGGAGCTTCTCCTCGTGCGGGAATTGCAATGCTTCAGTGTGCAAAGGTTCGCGCCCTTTTTGAAGGCCGTGATTTTGTACTGCCAGAAGACGTAAAAGCAGTTGCATGTAATGTTCTGCGCCATCGTCTGGTTCTTTCTTACGAAGCTGCTGCAGACAATGTTACAAGCGATGAAATTATTTCCCGCATTCTGGACTTTATTCCACTCCCGTAAAGCCATATGGAATCAGTTGATTCTCTTGTAAAAAAAGCAAGTTATCTCAGAATTGCAGCCACTGACCTTGCAGAAGGCATGAAAAGCGGAAATTTCCGTTCTTTATACCGCGGGCAGGGAATTGAATTCAGTGGTGTACGTGATTATATTCGCGGGGATGATATTCGTTCTATTGACTGGAACGTTACGGCGCGAATGGGCCATCCTTACGTTAAGGTTTTTGAAGAGGAACGCGAGCTTCAAATTTTTATTGTGCTTGACTCATCGGCTTCTATGCAGCTTAAAAATATGAACACCTCCACCAAATACGCAAAGGCTGCAGAAACAGCGGCTTTAATCACCCTTGCGGCAGAGATGAATAACTGTCCTGTAGGTGCAGTTCTATTTGACGGAAAAATCCATTTTTCTACAAAGCCGATGCAGGGCCGCGAACAGACCATGCTGATTTTAACTCACCTTGACCGCCTGCCGGAACAGCCTGTAACAGGTTCTGTGCTTTCTAACGCGCTAAAAGGCACCGGCAAGCTTTTACGAAAGCGTTCCCTTGTATTTGTTTTATCAGACTTCCGCAGTGGAGATTACGAAAAATCGCTTATCTCTCTTGCGCAGAAAAATGATGTAATTGCAATCCGTCTGGAAGATAATTTTGATTCAGAACTTCCATCAATAGGTACAATTCCTTTTATTGATATAGAAAGCGGATTAAAAATGCGTCTTCCATCAAACTCTAAGAAGTTCAAAAAAGAATGGAACGAATTCTACACACAAAACATTACCCACTGGCATAAAACTTGCGTAAAACACGGAGTTACAGACGTTGTAATGAAGTCGGAAGACGACCCGTTACAAATTTTAATGCAAATTTTTGGACGGAAGGCAATATGATTAACCTTGAGATTCAGCAGATTCTTCTGCCAAAAAAAGTTTATATCGGCGACACAGCAGAACTGCGATGTTCGTTTAACTCAAACTCTTTTACGCTTAAAAACTTAGTTGAAAACGGAAGCGTTCAGCTTAGCACTTCAGGCTTTATTACACCTTTAGACATGCAGAATTATGATATTAAAAGCATTACAATTTCTTCTGCAGGCGTTGATCACTATCAGCTTTCAATTAATTTTGTTCCGTGGAAAATCGGCAGCATTCAGCTTCCCGGATATGATTTAACTTCAAACTTTACAGAACCAGAACTTTCTTCTTCTGATTTAGACGATCATTATTTAATAAACTTTCAACCGGTAAACATTGTCTCTCTTACCCAGCAGGATTCTATTACGACTTTACGTCCGGGAGCAGCCCCGCTTTTATTGCCGGGAACAACTTACAAACTGTACGGGGCACTTATTCTTTTTGTTTTGATTTTAATTCTTCTTGTTCGCTCAATTATTAAGCACGAAGAAATTGCATTTTATCTTAGAAACAGAAAACTTTTGCGAAAATATAAAAAGAACCGCAAGAAGACAGAAAAGGCTCTTAATCATCTTCTTATAACTGGTAAAAAAGAAACTCCGCTGGATGATAAGACTTTTGCACAGAACTTTCAGCAGATTTTGCGTTCATATCTTGAAGTACGCTTTAATATTCCGTTCTCAAAAATTGTTACAAGCAGTTTTATGAAGGCTTTTAATGAAGCTTTTGGAGGCACAGAAGATTTTACAAGCCTTATGAGCGAACGCAAGGAAAATGCCTGCATTCAGATTACATCGCTTTTTACAAGAACAGACTTTATCCGATATTCAAGTACAGCAGCTTTGAATGAAGGCGAACGAGTAGAACTTGTAGAGTCTGCAAAAGAATGCATCACTGATTTTGAAGAAACAGAAAAAGCCACAGGAGGAGAAAAAAATGTTTAGTTTTCAGAATCCTGCGGGACTTTTGCTAATTCTTTTAATTCCTCTTTTTTATATTTTGCGAAAATTCAAAATCCTGAATCAGACTGTAATTTATGCAGTTCTTGGCGACTGGGAAGGAAAATATTTTGAATGGCACGGAAGCCTCAGAAAATTCTTTTCTGCAATTATCAAACTGATGATTGGCGCAGGCTTTATTTTAAGTGTAATCGCCTTTGCAGATCCTGTAATTTCTACTCAGGAAAAAGTTTATACAAGCCTTGGAAACGACATTATCTTTGTTGTAGATACAAGTCCTTCTATGGCGGCAAAAGATATAGACGGAAACACCCGTATTGATGCGGCAAGAAACACCATCACAACTCTTGTTCAGAATTACGAAGGCTTCCGTTACGGTATTGTGGCCCTTGGAAGTAACGCAAGCGTTTTAGTGCCCCCTACCGCCGTAAGTTCCGCATTTACAAAAAAGCTGAATGAAATTCAGGTTGGTATGATGGGAAACGGCTCTGCAATTGGAGACGGTCTTAGCACCGCAGTATGCCATCTGGCTTCTTCCAAGGCACCTAAAAAAAGCATCATTCTTCTTACCGATGGAGAAAACAACGCAGGAGAAATCCATCCGCAGACAGCCGCAAAACTTGCAGCCGACAATAATATTACTCTTTATATAGTAGGAATTGGAACAAAAGGCCGCATTTCCATTGAATATACAGATTACAATACAGGAAAACTCTATTCTGGTTATTTGGAAAGTGACTTTGATTCAAATCAACTTAAGAAAATTGCAGAACTTGGCCATGGCCGATATTTTGAAGTACAAACCGTAGACGAACTTGCACGAAGCCTTTCTTCTGTTGTAAAAAATGAAGCCGTTTCTCAGAGTTTTACCTACAAAACTACAAGCACAAGCTACTATCAAAAGCTGATTTTTATTGCAATGATTTTATTTGCAGTTGCAGCCTTTACAAAGCGCTTTATTTTGCAGGAATACATTCCGTTTAAGCTAAAGCCATCTTTAATCCTGCGTTCTGTTTTGCAGGCTCTCGCATTCATAACGCTTTGTATTGCACAGACTGGAATTTCCTGGGGAACTTACCTTGCACCAGTTCAAAAGAACAGTACGGCCGTGAGCATGGTTTTTGATATTTCTAACAGTATGCTTGCCTGTGATGAACCAGACAGAAAATCACGATTGCAGGCAAGTACACTTTACGCTAAAAAACTTTTAAGCCGAATGGACGGAACAAGTGTTTCTGTTGTACTAGCAAAAGGAGACGGAATCACCGCAATTCCGCTTACAGAAGACTTTGCAATGGTAGATTCACTTCTTGATGTAATGTCGCCATCTCTTATGACAGCACCCGGCTCAAGCCTTGGAAAAGGTGTTCTGGCTGCAAAAGATTCATTCCCGCAGAATTTTTCTTCTGCCGGACGAATCTGGATTTTTACAGACGGAGAAGAAACTGACGGAAGCTTGCAGAATGCAATTTCTGAATGTACAAAATACGGAATTCCTGTAAGCATTATTGGTTTTGGAACAGAAGATGAAGTCCAGATTCTTGCAGGCGATGGTAAAACGATTGTTTACACTGCACTCCGCACAGAAAATATGGAAAAGATTCTGGATGCCATTCACGAAAAATCTAAATCTTATAAAAACAAAACTCCTGTGATTTTCTCAAAGGCATCTGACCTGGGAACGGCATCAAAACTGCTTTCTCAACTTTCTAATAGCAGCGAAAATACACAGATTGTTTCTTATGAGGCACGTCCTGTTCCACGCTATAAGTTTTTCTTAATTCTTGCATCCATTCTGCTTTCTGCAAGTTTCTTTGCCGCAGAATTTGATTTAAAGAATATTGGCCACAAAAAATTAACTGCAGCCCTTATGGTACTTTGTCTTTTTACCACAATGTTTACAGGCTGTGAGCATAATAATCACAATTCAGAAAATTCCGATAGAATTGAAACTGTTTCTAAAAATAAAAATTTCGGTACAGGAGAATCTACAAAAATCCTTTTTGGCTCTTACGAATGGCACAAAAAAAATTACCGAAAGGCCGTGGCACTTTTTCTTTCTGTTGTTGAAAACGCTGACGAAGAAAGCCAGCAGACTTTGGATTATTCACTTTATGATCTGGCAACGGCATATTCAATGTCTGGTGAAGAAGCAGCCGCTTTAGACCGATATTCGCAAATTTCTGCCGATGCCCCGCAAATTGTGCGTTACAACGCTTACTATAATGCAGGCATTATTGCCCATAATCAGGGAAACTTTGATTCAGCATCAGAATATTTTAGAAAAGCTCTGGAAATCGACAACACAAGACTGGACGCAAAAATCAATCTGGAACTTTCAATTCAGATGACAGAAGCACAGTCGCGCCAGAATGAAAGCGAGATTCTTCCAACCCACGAAGAAAAGGAACACAATCAGGATTTGGAAAATACAGTTTTCCAGCACATTAAGGAGAATGACAAAAAGCAATGGAAAAACAGCGATACAAATCAGGCTCAAAACCTTTCGGAAGATTATTAAGATTTATAAAAACTTCTACAATTCTCGCAATTTTGTCTGGTGCACCGTTGAACGTTTTTTGTCAGCAGGTGATTTCTCAGGCTCAGCTGGATCTTCTTAAAATTGCACCTGAAGAAAATCAGAAGTTTTTTACAAAATCCGACATCAAATTTGAAGTTCTTATTCCAAATACAAACGCAAACTCTATCATTCTGCAAAGTTCAAGAACTCCGCAGAATGTAACTATGCGCACAATGCGTAAAAGTCAGGATTATAACGACATTTCAAGCACAAGGCTGGAATTCTGGTTCAACTTTGAAAAAAAAGGTGAATATAAGATTCCGCCAGTTTCGCTTTTAATCAATAATCGCCGCAGAAGTCTTTCTTTTGAACCTATAACCATTACAGATAACCCTGAATTCCTTTTACCACGCATTGTACTTGTATTCCCGAACGAAAAATATTTTTATTCTGACGAACCTTTTGATGCAGAAAAAGCGTTTTTTAACGCTCATGTTGGAGAAAAAATTCCTTTTACAGTATGCCTCCAGTATGCGGTTCTGCTGGTTCAGTTTGACTGGGAACTTCCGACAGATTCAATTTTTACCTGCACAAAAAATTACGAGATTCTGGAAGTAAAATACCGCGAAAAACATATTTCTGATGAATTGATTCCCGTTGCGGATTTTGAATGGACTTCTCTTGCAGAAGGTCAGAAGCAGTTTCCAAAAATCAAGCTGACTGCAACAGGCTACAACGGAAGCAGAAACGCAATGCAGCTGCCAGACTTTTTTATAGATTTTAAAAATCAGGCAGAAGTTTTGGAAGCAGAAGAAGAAACAAGTTTTTTTGACAAGAGTTTTGAACTTTACGACACTCTTCAAAAATCGGGAAGATTCAACAACAAAGAAGATGATGACAAAAATCAGATAACCTCTGGAATTTCTGAAGAGGCCTGCGGAATTCTTGCAGCTTTAAGAAGAAAAGAACGCAATGAACTTTTCACCTGGAAGCAGAACGTAAGAGACCGTGCAGAATTTGAATCTGAACTTGGAATTACAACTTCCATCAATGAATTTTACATGGGCTCATACTACATTGCAGTTCTGGGCTTAATTTTGTGCATTATTTTGTTTATTATCTTTATGATTAAGCACAGGGCAATGCTTTCTATTTTGACTTCGGGACTTATTGTTTTTGCTCTGGTGTTTTTTATTTTTGGCTCTATTCAGAAAAACAAGGTATTTGGCATTTCTAAAGGTGCAAAAATTACTTCTATTCCGGAAGAAACTGCAAAAGTCGAATCAAAAATTGGAGAGGGATTACGCGTTCAGATTGTAGAAGAAGCCGGCAGCTGGATTTACATTCAAATGGGCGAAAGTGGCGGCTGGTGTAAAAAAACTGACGTAATTTATATAAACTAAACAAAACGATTGAAGGTGATTTTATGGACATGAATGATATTCTTAATCAATGGGATACTTATCAGTCAAATCAGATAAAAAAGCAAAAGGAAAGCGGAAAGAATCAGGTCTCGCACAAAAAGGCAAATGCCCCTACTCCAGAAGAAAAAGCCCGCGCTGCAGAAAAAGATTTTGAAGCCCAGATGCACCGCGATAACGAAAAACACATCAATCCTATGGAAATGTGGCTTAGACGTTACGGCACAATCGATAAGGACAAAATGGCAGAAGAAGCTGAAATTAAAAACCGCGAAACAGACAGAAACTATCTTATAACGATGACTCCAGAAGCAAGAATTGATTTACACGGACTTCATCAGGATGAGGCATATGAACGTCTTAATAATTTTATTGCAGACTGTAAGGCACGCGGCCTAAAGAAGGTTCTGATTGTTCACGGAAAAGGCATTCACACACACGGAAGCGACCCGGTCCTTGGAGAGCTGGTACGAAAATTTATTGAACGCGACAAACGCTGCGGAACTTCCGGCCATCCTAAAACAAAATACGAAGGTGGAACAGGTGCAACTTGGGTAATACTTAAGTAATTGACCCACACTAAAAATTTCAATAAACTTATAGAAGGTGAAAAGCAAGGATGCTTAAGTTTCCAGACGCTTTTCGCCTTTTTTTTAAAGAAAGTTTTTCTTTAAAAAGTAAAGCTAAAAAATTGCTGTATCGCAATTTTTTTTAACGCTTTGCTATCAAACACCGCGGGCTCTGACTGGCCCGCTTACACAGGAGAAGAAAAATGAAAAAAATTGTTTTAGCACTCGCTACAGTTGCCATGATTATGACATCATCTGTTTTTGCTGCAAAGGCAAAGAAATCTAAAGCAAAAGGAAAAGTATGGATTGTTGCTACAGATACAGTTTTCCGTCCTTTTGAGTACACAAATGAAAAGAACAAGTTTGTAGGAATCGACGTTGATTTGCTTGCAGCAATTGCAGAAGATCAGGGCTTTGCTTATGACTTGCAGTCATTGGGTTGGGATGCTGGTGTTGCAGCTGTTCAGGTTGGCCAGGCTGACGGTCTTATTGCAGGCGCTACAATCAAACAGAGCCGTATTGATTCTGGATGGATTTTCTCTGAAGGTTACTACAACGCTACTCAGACTTTTGTAGTTGCAAAAAACAGCAATATTGCAAGCTTTGAAGATTTGCGCGGAAAAACAGTTGCCGTAAAGAACGGAACTGCAGGTATGGACTTTGCTAACAGTCTTAAAGATACATACGGTTTTAAAGTAACAGTTTTTGAAGATTCTCCTACAATGTATCAGGATGTAATTCTTGGAAACTCTGCTGCTTGTTGCGAAGACACACCAATTATGGCAGACAACATCAAAACTGCAAAACTTCCACTTAAGATTCCTGCAGGCATGGAAAGCGAAGGTGCTCCATACGGATTTGCCATCATGAACCCAGCAAACCAGGAACTTCTGGATATGTTCAACAAAGGTCTTGCAAACATCAAGGCTAACGGAAAATATCAGGAAATTTTGGACAGATACCTTAAATAAGTTCAGTACAAAATAAAACTGACTAAAAGGACAGAAGATTATTCTTCTGTCCTTTTTTTTTCAAAAAAATCAAAAAAAAGTAACACATTTTATTAGTTTCTGTGTCATATAAATAAAGGCAAAACAAGGAGTTAATTTATATGAAAAGAATTATTATTGGTATTACTTTTTTAATGGCTTCGGCTGGACTTTTTGCTGGGGAAGCATGGAATAATCATCTTGGTTTTGGCTGGAGAATGCCTACAGGACTTACAATGCACAACGAAACAAGGGATTATGAAAACCTTAAAATGTCATGGCAGACAGGTTTGAACTTGTCTTATACTGGCGTTCTTATGTCTAACGGTTTTTCGGTTCGTGCTATACTCGATGAATGTTTTACAACAAGTAATATTGATATCAAAGATCCTGATTCAAAAATCAGTTCTCTTCCGGGATTTAATACAGATGTTCTTGTAGGAGCAGGATGGGCACCAGTACGTAACGAAAAGTTTTTCTTTGGTTTTTACGGAATGCTTGGTTGTGATGTTTCTGCTTTCTACTATAACACAGATGAATTCTGGCCTTCAGATTCAGACGAAAAGAGAATTCAGAGAGTATATTACGCAGCATTTTTACCAGCTGTAAACGCAACTTTTGTCTGGACCCCAACAGGTGATCATTTTTCTTTATTTGCAACAGCAACTGTAGGATATTCCTGCCCTACCGTAATTTTCTACGAGTATGAAGACGAAAATGGAAGCAAAAAAACAACTTCCATTTCTCGTGGCGGCACAAAAGTTATTCCAGCTGTCGGAATCTCATGGCGCTTCTAAAATGATTAAAGGACAAGCATTCTGCTTGTCCTTTTTTTTGCTTTTAAAATCCCCTTCTTTTTTTTTATCTTCATATATAGTATAATCTTAAAATTAAAATCGTATTTTTTTGGAGGCTTCACCTAGATGTTACAGATTTTTCAGGTCTACTGGTCTATGCTCCTTAGGTCGCTGGGATACACCCTTATTTTGACCCTGCTGGCGCTTATTTTTGCCATGCTGATTGGTCTTATTTTTGCGCTCTGCAATGTAAGCCGCAATAAAACTTTGAACGCAATCGGTACGGTGTATGTTGATGCAATTCGTGGTGTTCCGCTGATTGTACTTGCCTATTTTATTTATTTTGGTGTACCACAGGCATTCCGTCTTTTGGGCGTGAATAATTTCCGTCTGCCGGCTTTGCAGGCTGGTACTATTGCACTTGCGATGAACTGCGGCGCTTATATGGCAGAGATTTTCCGTGCGGGAATTCAGAGTATTGATAAAGGACAGATGGAGGCCAGCCGTTCCCTTGGTTTGAGCTATGGCGTTAGTATGCGTAAGGTAATTCTGCCACAGGCCTTCCGCGTTATGATTCCTTCTATTATTAACCAGTTTATCATCACTTTGAAGGATACTTCGATTCTGTCTGTAATCGGCTACCCTGAACTTACAAATATGGGTAAAACAATTTCCGGCAACACGTTCAAAAGCCTTCAGACTTGGGCTATCGTGGGAATTATGTATATGATTGTAATTGTTACACTCAGTAAAGTCGCTAAAAACATTGAAAGGAAGATTAAGATAAATGACCAGCAGTAAGATTCATGTAGAAAACCTTAAAAAGAGCTTTGGACAGCTTGAGGTATTAAAAGATATAAACATTGATATTAACGAAGGCGAAGTTGTAGTTGTAATCGGGCCTTCTGGCAGCGGTAAATCTACATTTTTGCGCTGTCTGAACCGTCTTGAAGAAATTACAGCAGGAACTGTAATTGTAAACGGTGAAAACATCAGCGACAAAAAAATCAATATCAACAAGGCACGCGAAAATATTGGCATGGTGTTCCAGCACTTCAATCTCTTCCCTAACATGACTGTTTTGCAGAACATTATGCTTGCCCCTGTTGAGCTTAAAAAGATGACTAAGGAAGAAGCCCGCGAAACAGGACTTAAGCTTCTTGCCCGCGTTGGTCTTGAAGAAAAGGCTGACACTTACCCTCAGCAGCTTAGTGGTGGTCAGAAACAGCGTGTTGCTATTGCCCGCGCACTTGCAATGAATCCTTCTATTATGCTTTTTGATGAACCAACTTCTGCCCTTGACCCAGAGATGGTAGGCGAAGTTCTTGCCGTTATGCAGGAGCTTGCAAAGGGCGGCATGACAATGGTTGTTGTTACCCACGAAATGGGATTTGCACGTGAAGTTGCAGATCGCGTGATTTTTATGGATGGTGGATATATAATAGAAGAAGGAACTCCTGACGAAGTTCTAAAACATCCTAAACAGGACAGAACAAAGTCTTTCCTTGAAAAGGTTTTGTAAGCCTGCCGGGATGACTGTTTTAGGAGGCGTTGTATGAAAAAGATTATCACTATCAGCAGAGAATTTGGTTCGGGCGGTGGCACAATCGGAAAGCGTGTTGCAGAACGTCTTGGATTTGAATACTACGACAAGGATTTGATTTTTAAGACTGCTGCAGAAGCTAATATGACTCCTGAAGAAGCAATTAAACTGGACGAAAAATTAAGTCACGGTTTTGGATTTGGTCAGAGCCTTTTTAATCTTTACAGTTCTCCGCTTGATGAAAAACTGTACAACGCTCAGAAAAACGTAATCCGAAAGTTTGCAGAACACGGAAATTGCGTAATTGTAGGCCGTAACGCAAACTCAATTCTTGCAGAATATGATAACACACTTCATGTGTTTATTAGCGCAAATCCTAACTGGCGCGTAAAATACCTTAAGGCTGACAAAATGAAGGATATGCCTGAAGACAAGATTATGGCTCACCTTCAGAAAATCGACAAGGCACGCCAGAAATACTGCTCATATTTTACAAACACAGAATTTGGTGTAGCCAAATATTATGATGTGTGTTTATATTCGTCGGTAGTAGGCATTGATAAGTGTGTGGATGTAATCTGCTCACTGGCAGAATAGATTAAAAAAGGCGGCTCAAAAGGCCGCCTTAATTTATTTTGATGCTTTGTAATTTTTAAGGATATCAACTATTGCGTTCCAGACTGGTTTTGGCTGACGGTTAAAATCAAACGGAAGAGCACTTCCAAAGCCCGGGAAAGTTCCAGGAACCCAGCTGCCGTTATCTGAATAGCCCCACATGATAAAGCTTTTTACATTAGGCTCTTCAAGCGCGATTTTTAAGAGAGTACAGTAAACGTTCTGCTGTGCCTCCTCCCACTCCATAGGGTTATCATTTGGGATGCGAACATCAACTTCGCTAAAAGAAACTTCCAGGCCCAGGGCTGCATAGCGTCGGATATTTGCGCGGATTGCATCTTCATTCAACGGCTGAGTGCCATCAAGATGCAGCTGCATTCCAACACCGTCAATCGGGATTCCACGGTTTTTAAAATCTTTTACAAGGTTATACATGCCTTCTGACTTTGCATAACCAAGATTTTCATTGTTATATTCGTTGAAGTAAAGTTTAACATCCGGATCACATTCACGAGCTTTAATTAAAGCATGCTCCAGATATTCAGGTCCAATCAGATTATACCAGAGCGACTGGCGAAGTGTGCCGTCTTCATTGAACATTTCGTTTACAACATCATAAACCTTAATCTGACCTTTATAATGGGTCATAATTTTTTCTATGTGCTCATCCATTGCGGCAAGAGCTTCTTCGCGGGTGCTCAGGTTCAGAATAAACGGCGCGTTCTGCTGATGCCAGAAAAGCGTATGGAATTTTACACTGATATCATTCTGCTTTGCAAACTCTATCAGATGGTCGGTGTCACTCCAGTTCCAGAACTTTTTGCTTGGATGGATATTTGCATTCTTCATATTGTTTTCCGAAACAATCATAGTGGCATTATTTTTTATGATTGACATATTCGGTTCCTGAAGAAGATCAGCACTGGTAACGGCAAATCCAAAATCCAGTCCCTGTTTTTTTGCGTAGTAATGGGCATTTTTCTTTGCACAGCCAGACAGAAGAGTCATCATTGCGGCACAGGTAATCAAAATTAGTTTTTTCATATTTTCCCTCCCAAGAAAATATTATTTTTCAACTATCAGGCTCAACTCATTCAAATGCTTGGCACTGATTGCTTCAAGTTCCTTAATCGAAAAGCGCGAAAGCAGTTCTTTTGTACTGGAAATAAGCTTTGGACTCATACTCAAAGTGCGAATTCCCATCCCGCCCAGCACCATAACACTGTCGGCACGACCGGCCATTTCACCGCAGACAGAAACCGGAATGTTTGCATCCTGGGCGGAATTCAGAGTCATCTGAATAAGGCGAAGAACGGCAAGGTTGAACTCGTTGTAAAGGTTGGCAACATAAGGATTTTCGCGGTCAACGGCCAGAGTGTACTGGGTAAGGTCGTTTGTTCCAAGGCTGAAGAAGTCGCAGAGCTTACTCAGACAGTCGCTTACAAGAGCGGCACCGGCAGTTTCAACCATGATTCCAACAGGAATGTCTTTTTTAAACGGAATATTTTCTGAAGCAAGTTCGTTCTGAACTTCTTTTGCAATTTTAAGGCATTCGCGAACCTGGCTCACGCTGGAAATAAGCGGGAACATGATTTTTAAGTTACCGTAAACGCTGGCACGGTACAAAGCACGCAGCTGAGTCTTAAAAACCTGAGGATTTGCAAGACTCAAACGAACGGCACGGAGTCCCATAAGAGGATTTTTTTCATCAAGAATCGGAATATCAACAGAATTGATTAATTTATCTCCTCCGGCATCAAGGGTTCGGATTGTAACAGGCTTTTCACCCATAATCTCGAGTACGGATTTGTAAGCTTCAAACTGAGTCTGTTCACTGAACGAACGGGCAGCGGCATTCAAAGAAGCGCCGTTTTCTGCCATAAAAAGAAACTCTGTTCGGAAGAGTCCGATTCCATCTGCGCCTTCATCTTTTGCAATGCGGGCTTCTTCTATTGTTCCGATGTTTGCAAAAAGATTAAACTGAACGCCGTCTTTTGTAACCGCAGGTTTATCAAGATATGCCTTAAGAGCCTGTTTGCGGTTAAATTCTTCGCGAATCTTAAGTTTATAGTCCTGAATTGTTGACTTATCAGGGCTTATAAGAAGTTCGGCTGACTTTCCGTCTACAATAACTGTTTCGCCATTATGAACTTTTTTTACAAGGCCGTTGATTCCAAGAATTGTTGGAATGCCATAGTTACGGGCAAGAATTACCACATGACTTGAAATACCACCTTCACTAAGCACAAGACCAGCAATCTTTCGGCGGGAAAGAATAATTGTGTCGGCAGAACTGAGGGAAGTTGCAATAATGACACTTCCGTCTGGTACGCTATTAATATCAAAAGGATGAATATCAAGCATCTCGTCCAGAACACGACCAAAAATATCAGTAATATCCTGGGCACGTTCAGAAAGGTAGTCATTACCAGACTGACGCAGACGGGCAGCATACTCTTCTGCTTTAAAATTTACAGAATATTCTATATTAAAAAGTTCGCGCTGATAAAAATCCTTAAGTTCCTTATTGAAGACAGGGTCTTCCAGCATAAGGATATAAGTTTCATAAACTTCGCGCTGAATTTTATCTTTTGCGTCTGTTTTAGAAAGCAGCTCAAGCTGTTCTGTAATATCTTGAATTACACTCTGGCTGGCAAGTTCAAAACGTTCCCAACCACGATTTATCTGATCTATTTTAATTCTATGCTGAGGGATTGCACGTTTTACGGCATCCGGTATAACAAAGGCGGTTCCAATTCCAGTACCGTCGGCAGCAGGCACACCTAAAAATACTTCCATGATTTAATGATTATAACATAGATTGCTTTAGTTTTAAAATGTTTTATTTTCCTATTGACAAAGTAGGTAATTACAGTGATACTTACAAAAACTAAAAACCTAGTAACTTAATAGGTTGTTTATGAGAGGCATTACATGGCAAAATCTTTCGCAGAACTTGAAAAATCACATCCTTGCTTTGGAAGTCACGGAGCTACAACCGGACGCATTCATCTTCCTGTCTGCCCAGGCTGTAATATTGCCTGCAGATTTTGCGAGCGCTCAATCAATACTACGGAAAACCGCCCGGGAGTTACCGGACGCGTTCTAAAACCGGAAGAAGCAGTTGAAATTGTAGGAAAGGCTCTGGACATCAGTCCGGAAATCAGGGTCTGCGGAATTGCTGGTCCTGGAGACACTCTGGCAAGTGACAATGCATTCAAAACATTCAGCCTTGTGGGACAGAACTTTCCATCTCTTATAAAATGTATGAGTACAAACGGTCTTTTGCTGAATGAAAGAGCTGACGAAGTTATTAAATCCGGAATAGACAGTCTTACTGTAACTGTAAATGCCGTTGATCCTGAAATTGAAGCTCAGCTCAACGACTATATCATCTGGCATGGCAAAAAAATTGAAGGTGTAGAAGGAGCAAAAATCCTTATTGAAAACCAGCTGGCAGGAATCAAAAAAATCTGTGATGCGGGAATAACTGTAAAAGTAAACACAGTGCTTGTTCCACGCATAAACGGCAATCATATAGAAGAAATTGCAAGAACAGTTGCAGAACTTGGGGCCGACAAATACAACATTATTCCACTTATTCCAAGCGCAAAGCTTAAGGATGAGCCTGCACCAAACTGCGGGGAAATTGAAGCGGCAAGAAGAGCGGCAAGTCAGTATATTGAACTCTTTTTGCACTGTAATCACTGCCGCGCCGACGCAATCGGGGTACCTGGAAAAAGTGAATTTGCAAACAAGGTTTATGCAAATTTCCGCAGCGTAAACGTAGAGGAGCACTTCTCTCATGGCTGATGCAGAAAAATCTTCAAACTCAAAATATCGCGTTGCGCTTGCCAGCAGCGATGGAGAAAGCGTTAACATTCACTATGGAAAATGCAATCTCTTCTATATATATGCTATTGATGACGATGTGGGCTATGACCTTATTGAAAAGCGCAGCGTTACCTCGGTATGTCAGGACGGAAGCCACGTAAAATCAGCAATGGAAGAAAGCGTTAAACAATTTTTGGACTGCAAATATGTGGTAGCCAGCCGAATTGGCCCCGGTGCTGCCCAGGCTTTAACCTCAGAAGGAATTATAAGTATGGAACTTCCAGGCAGCATTGACGACGCAATTCTAAAAGTGTGGAAGTACAACCGGGTGCAGGGACTTTTTGACTGAAGCCACATCTAAAATTGAAAAGAAGCCGATAAGACTTCTTTTTTTTTATCTAAATTAAATTTCTTAAATTTTATTAAAAATTTTATAAAACCTATTGACTAAGTAGGTAAATAAAACTATATTTCCATTACCTACTAATTAAATAGGTTATACGCATTGAAAAAGCAAAACCGCGGACTCTGGCAGCCCGCTTACACAGGAGCATCGAGATGGCAGAAATCAGACAGATTGCAATTTACGGAAAAGGTGGAATCGGAAAATCAACCACCACACAGAATTTGACAGCAGGACTTGTTGAGCATGGAAAAAAAGTAATGGTTGTAGGATGTGACCCTAAAGCAGACTCTACACGACTTTTGCTTGGTGGACTTGCACAGAAAACAGTTTTGGATACAATCCGTGATGAAGGTGAAAACGTTGAACTTGACCGCATCATGAGAACTGGCTTTGGCGGAACACGCTGTGTTGAATCAGGTGGACCAGAACCAGGAGTTGGTTGTGCAGGACGCGGTATCATCACTTCTATCAACATGCTGGAAAATCTTGGCGCTTACACTGATGACCTGGACTACGTTTTCTACGACGTACTTGGTGACGTAGTTTGTGGTGGTTTTGCTATGCCAATCCGCGAAGGTAAAGCTAAGGAAATTTACATTGTTGCATCTGGCGAAATGATGGCTTTGTATGCAGCTAACAATATTGCAAAAGGTATTAGCCGCTATGCTAAGGCAGGTGGAGTTCGTTTGGGTGGAATTATCTGTAACAGCCGTAACGTAGACCGCGAACTTGATTTGCTCCGTGCATTCGCTAAGGAACTTGGAACTCAGCTTTTGTATTTTGTTCCACGTGACAACATTGTTCAGCGCGCAGAAATCAACCGTAAAACAGTTATTGAATACAAGCCGGATTCAGCACAGGCTCAGGAATACCGCAACCTTGCAGAGGCTGTAATCAACAACACAATGTTCACAATCCCTACTCCAATGACTCAGGAACGCCTTGAGCAGATTCTTCTTGAGTACGGTTTGATGGACGCT
>JAILHD010000144.1 GCA_024696155.1 Treponema sp.
CCAGATTCGCCGAGGGAAAGACGCTGCAGGGCCTTCTTTTCATTGCGCTGTTCCAAAAGATTTTTGGCGGCAAGGAGAATTTCTGCGGCTTCCTGGGCACGCACGTGGATGGCCTGGGCAATGGCAGATTCTTCTGCAGCGGCAAGCTTCTCTAGAGTTGTAAAGGCTTTTTGCAACTGAACGGCTCGTTTTTCTCCAACGCCCGGGAGTTGCAGGAATATGCTGTCGATGTTTTCTTTTGTTCGCAGAGTCTGGTTGCGGCTTGTGGCAAAACGGTGAGTTTCGTCGCGGACACGCTGAAGCAGACGGAGGCCGTCACTACGGCGGGGGAGTTTTATCGGCTCTGATGCATAAGGCCGCCAGATTTCTTCATCGCGCTTGGCAAGGCCCGCAATAGGAATTTCTACTCCAAGAGCCTTTAAAATTCCGTCTACGGCATTTACCTGACCAATACCACCATCTATTAAAAGCAGGTCCGGCAGTTCCTGATCTTCGTTGAGCAAACGGGAATAGCGGCGACTTACGGCTTCACGCATGGACTGGAAATCGTCTATGAGGCCGTCGGTAGTTTTGAGGCGGAAGTAGCGATAATTTTTTTTGTCGGGGTTGCCGTTGTAAAAGCTGATAAGGGAAGCAACCGGGAATTTTCCACCTATATGGGCTATATCAAAGCCTTCTATGCGGACAGGCAGGTTAGGCAGGCCCAGAAGATTTTTAAGTTCTTCCATTGCAGGGGTGTCTCCACGTTCGCGCAGGCGGCGGATAATGTCTTCGTGGGCATTTTGCCGCGCCATTTGAATGGCTGCTATATCTCGGGACGCAGAAGAAATTGACGGCTGGGAGAAGGCACCCTGGAGATTGCCTGCCTTTGCACAGGCTTCCATTAGTTCTTTGGCAGTGTGTTCTGTTGCTACCAGATGAAGCTTTGTCCGGGCCTGTGCAAAGGATTCATCTAACCAGTGATCTATGATTTCATACTGTGCGGTAGGAGCGATGTACACGGCTGGCGGAAGATTTTCTTCTTCGTAGTAAACCGCCATGAACTCGCCGATAAGGTCATCGTCGTCATTGAGCGATTCGGCGCGGTAATTTTCGCGGGCAAGGAGCTTTCCGCTACGGATTTTGAGGACGGTAAAACTTACAAGCTCGCCCTCTGACCAGTAAGCAATGTAGTCGCGGTCGTCGGAATCGAAAGTTTCAACGACGTTCTGGTTCTGCATAATCATCAGGGCCTTGATTCCGTCGCGCAGTCGGGCTGCCTTTTCAAAATTGAGTTCGGCGGCGGCTGCCTTCATCTGGGCGTTGAGTTTTGTAATCGTTTCGTCGCCTTTTCCCTCAAGTAGGCTGGCAATTTCACCGATGTATTCATTGTAGGATTCCTTGTCGATTTTTTTGCAGCATGGGGCTTTACACTGTTTCATGTGATAGTAAAGACATGGTGCGTCACGATTCCGCAAGGTCTTGCAATGGCGCACTGGATACAGCTTGAAAATGGTTTCAATGAAGGTATCCAGTGCATAAACGTCGGGGTAGGGGCCGAAGTATCGGGCTCCGTCCTGAACTATGTGCCGCGTCTTGAAAATGCGGGGGAAGTCCTCGCGGGTGATTTTGAGCGAAGGATATGATTTTCCGTCTTTGAGGTCTATGTTGTAGCGCGGATTGTATTTTTTAATCAGGTTGTTTTCCAGCAGCAGAGCTTCGTACTCGTTGGCTGTTGTGATATATTCTATAGAAGTGGCGTGGGAAACTAAAAGCCGGGTTTTGATGTTTTTCTGACCGGAAAAATATGAGGACAGACGGTTCTTAAGATTTTTTGCCTTTCCCACATAAATTACGGTGTTTTCTGCATTGCGCCAGAGGTAAACGCCGCTGGATAAAGGAGCTTTCAGGGCTGTCTGATGGAGGATTTCTCTTGTTGAGACGGTTTTGTCTGTCATTGGTATGAATAATATCAGAAAAATTGCGATTTTTACAGTGATGATTTTGGGAACGCTTCGCGCCGGGGGATCAGGCTCAGGCCCACGTACTCATCTTTCTTTGCTTTCTGCAAAAGAAGTGGTGCTTGGCGGAAAAGACGGTTGGGAAGAATTCGCTTCGTCTAAGAACGTTACGACTGGAACCGGACGTTTTGGTTATCCTGCCGTTGAACTTGCGCCAAATGCCTTTGAAGCCGACGAGGAAACCGACCTTTTAATTGATTTTGAAGACCCGGGAAATCCTATTTCTAACGGAAACTACCAGATAAATAAAAACTTTTTAAAGCGTTCTGATCAGACTATGCTGGAAAAAGCTGCGGGCCTTTCTCGCGGTGCTGGCGGCGGACTTAGCGTAAAAGGAAAGCCGGGGACGTTTTTTGGTACAGAAGGCCTTGTAGGAAGTTTTACTCTGGAATTCTGGCTTTGTCCGTCTGTTGCAGAAAACGGCGAAACAGTTTTTAAATGGGAATCTTCCAAGACTGTAAACAATCAGTTGATTTATCAGCTTTTGAACGCCAGCTTTAATAAAGGTCACCTTGAATGGTCACTTTCAAACTTTTTTGATGACGATGTAAATCCTTATCATTCGCATGATTTGATTTTAAAAGGCCGTACAACTATTGTACCAGACACCTGGTCTTTACATGCGCTTACTTACAATTCTGAAAATGGTTGTCTTGAATATCTGGTAAACGGCGTTACAGAAGATTTGCTTTATCATACTACAACTGGTCAGGAAGGCGGAGAAGTAAGCCTTGTTCAGTTTGGAACACCTTCTGAAGTTCATTTCTGCTCTGATTACACTGGAAAAATTGATGATATCAGAATTGAAAAACGGCCTTACAAGGTTCAGAGTTTTCAGTCTGCAGAAAATGCAGGAAAAGTTGGTCATACACTTTATGTTCCAGCCGGTGGATGTTTTATTTCTAAACCGATTATGGTTTCTACCGGGTCAAAATTAAATTCTCTTAAAGCAGAAATGAATATACCTTCTCAAACTGCAGTTTTATTCTACGTTCGCTCTGGCGAAAACTATTACAACTGGACAGACACCTACCCGGAATGGAAGCCTGTTGAAAGTGGAAAAGATATTCAGGGAGTTTCGGGGCTTTACTTTCAGGTAAGTGCAGAACTTTATCCTGACGGAAGCGGCGAACACACTCCAAGCATCACTCAGATTACTCTGGATTACTATGAGCTGCCAGAACCAGTGCCTCCTTTTGTTGTAAATGCCGTTGCAGGAAACGGAACTGTAACAGTAAGCTGGAATTATTCTGTTGATGATACTGCCGGCGGCTACTACGTTTATTACGGAAGCCGTCCTGGCGAATATCTTGGACGCATGGCAGTAGAAGGTGACTCTCCAATCAATGTTGGCAATACAACTTCCTTTACACTCACAGGCCTTGAAAATGGTCGAATTTACTATTTTGCTGTTGCAGCCTGGTCAGCTTATGATGATCGCGTTGTAGGAAAACTTTCAAAAGAAGTTTTTGCCCGTCCCTTAGCAAGACTTAAATAACTAAAAAAAAGAGTAAATAACTAAATTTAAAAAGCATTTTATGAAAAAAGAGTGTATAATTAAAAAAGGAAAAACGTATGTCGAACGAATTGATTATAGAACGGGCAAAAAGTGCAGAAATGTCTCACGACTTTACTACGGCTGCCCGTCTTTACAAACAATTAATACAGCAAGATAGTACAAATGTAAAATATCTTTCGGCACTCGGTCATCTTTACGTTACAGCTGGTGAAGACCAGAAAGCAATTCCTTATTACGAACAGATTTACTCTTTTCATCCTGACGATATAGATTCTATGACGGCTCTTGGCGCAATTTATCGCCGCCTTGGTCGTTATGATGATTCAATTATAATTTTAAAAAAAGCGCTTGATCTTGGTAAAAAAAAGTCTGATGTTTACTACCACCTTGGCTTTACTTACAAAGAAATTAAACATTACGATGATGCTATTGATGCGTTTGAGAACGTAATTGGCATGAATCCCCGTGATGTTCTTACCCACAATCATTTGGGGTCAATCTATTACGAACAAAATAAACTGGAAGATGCAGTTCTTGCTTACAAGCGCGGGCTTCAGATTGATCCTAATCATCCGATTTTGAACTACAATCTTGCGCGTACTTTTACAAAACTCAAAAACTATCCTGATGCAATCCGCTGTTACGAAGCAGCCTTAAAAACTCGTCCGCACTGGCCCGAGGCAATCAGCAATTTTAGTAAGCTTCTGGTAAAGTGCCAGAAGTCTGTAGAAGCAGCGCGGATTGTAAAGCAGGCGATTAAGGTTCATCCGAATAATCCTGAGCTTTTGTACACGCTTGGTCATGTTTATCTTAATCAGTTTGACTATGACAACGCAAAAAAGACTTTTAGTCAGGCAAATGACGTAAAAGCGAACGACGTAAAAATCCTTACAGCCCTTGCTTCTGCTTACGAAAAAGCTGATGAGTCTGATATGGCGCTTAAGACAATCCTTGCTGCCATCGAACTTGAACCGTTGAACAATGATGCCCGCATGCAGTATGTGGACACTCTGCTTTCTGTAAACGATTATAATTCGGCTTTTGAAACAATTTCTTCTTTGGATAGTGAATCTGACGGCAAAGACGTTAAGGTTATGGATTTGTACGGTCAGTATTATATTGCGCAGGGACAGGACGAAAAAGCTGAACAGTATTTTGATAAGATTCAAAAGACAGACGACCACTACAAAGAGTATATGCTTGGCGCTTCTAAACGCTATGTTCAGACAGAAAAATATGAAGACGCTGAGCGTTATGCAAACGAATACATAAAAGAAAAAGGTTACCGTCCGGAAGGCTATAATCTTCTTGGTAAAATTTTTACCCGCTGTAAGCTTTATGAAAAGGCAAAAGATGCGTTTGAGCAGGGCGTTAAAATTACTGGTGCAAACGTTGCGGCTGTAAAAGGGCTGGAAAACATTAAAAAAATTCAGGGCGAGCCTGTTGAAGAACTTACTGCCGTTGTAGAAGAGCCTGCGGAAGAAGAAATTGACCTTGCTGCTTCTGGTGAGAGCCTTGCAGATCAGATTAAGCCTGAAGAAATTGTTGAAGAAGATTTTGATCCGTCAGTCTTTGGTGACGACTTAGGTGTGGAAGCACCTCTTTATGAGGTTTCAGAAATTGCAAGTCAGCTGGAAGATGACGGTGTTGATATTTTTGAAGATATGCCAAAAGAAGAATCTATTTATGATGAGCCAGAAATTGTTGATACCGACACAGAAGATGACGGTATAGATTTACCAGATGATTTTGAAGTTCCTGCAAAAGAAAAACCTTCTAAAATCAAACCTGTTAATGCAGATAATAAAGCGGCAGCTTCTGAAGCTGCAGAAGATGTAATCGAAAATGCATATTCGTTTGAAGCTGCAGAAGAACTGCCAGATGAGTCTGAAACAAAAAAGAATGCAGTTTCAGATTTTGTTGAAGATTCGCCGGTAAAATCTGGGTCGGACTCTGGAGCGGAACCTGTGGCGAAGTCTGGGGATGCAGTAGTTTCAGAAGGAGAAACTTACGAAGACATTCCAGAAGATGTCGTAGAAGAAGCTGATGATTCTGAATTTGCTCTTGCTCCAACTGATGATTCAAACTTTGACGAAGCTTTTGATTCTGACATCAATGAAGACCTGGACACTACACCGTTTACAAATGTAATTGAGCTTTATGCCGAACTTCTTGCAACTTACGGCGATATTGATGATATTGATGCTGCTGAAACGCTTACAAATCTGGAACAGCAGATTGAAAGTGGTGAAGTAATTGTTTCCGAATCAAATGATACTGGTGCGGATTCTAAAGATTTTACGCCGCCTGCAGAAAGTCCTGCAACTGGTGTAGAGAAATCTCAGCAGCTTTCAGAAGTTGCAGAAATGCTTAAGAAAATTGAAGCAATTTTAAGCGATGATAATCTTGCCTTAAAATACAGCAGCGAAATCAGCATGCTAAAGCGTCTTAAAACTCTTTGCGAATATCTTCCTGACGACGAAAAAGTTGCTTTTGCTTCCGGTCGAATCCGTATGCTTATAGACTATCTTCTTTCAAAAATGTCTGGAAAGCCTGGTCTTCTGCTTACAACAAAATCTCTTTTAAAATCAGGTGTGCTTGGCAATGAATACCGCGTTCAGCTTATTTCCGAATGCGAAGATGACTTAAATAACGAAATGCTCCGCCGTGTTCTTACCTATATGAAAAAGCTTTCCGAAAGCCTTGAAGATTTTGGTCTTTCTGCCGCCCTGCGTGCCTGTGCCGACGGCGCCCTCGAAAAAATCGAGCTGGAAGACAGAAAGAGCGAGATTTTCTAAAGTCTTATAATCTTTGAATGTGTAATAACCTCATTGCCGTCTTCTGTGATTAATACGTCGTTTTCCAGACGGCATCCACCATGTTTAGGGTCATACAATCCTGGTTCAAGGGTCAGAATCATGCCTGGTGTAAAGTGAAGTTCCGGATCCATTTTTGTACTTACGCGAGGAAATTCGTGGATTTCCAAACCGATGGCATGACCGAGGGTGTGAGGCATTTTCATCTTTTCTGCGGCAAATACTGAATCAGCTTTTTTTGCGGCATCTACAATTGTGTGTTCCTTTGTGTAAAGTTTAAGACATTCATCAGCGGCACTCTGAACTAATCGCACGATTTTTTCCTGAGCGTCAGTGAGCTGACCTTTTGCAACGGTTAAAGTTGTGTCGCTTGTGTAGCCCTTGTAAACAACGCCAAAGTCCAGAATAGAAAGTCCGTCTGCAGGCCATTCGGCATTTGTGTAACCTGGGAAGGCGTGAATTGCAAAACTGCGGGAAGGACCTGCTGCAAGTGTATCAAAACCTGTTCGCTGGCATCCATTTGCGCGGAGTTCACGTTCAATTAAAAGAGCTACGTCCATTTCTGTTTTGATTTCGCCAGTTTTAATTTTTTCTTCTATTTGATTGATGATTAAGTCGCCTACGCGTGCAGCTTCTTTTGTACATTCAATTTCGTATTCATCCTTAATCATTCGGCTTTTTACTGTGAAACTAAAGGCACCGTCTTCTTTACAGCGGCAGTCATAACTTGCCAGTGCGTCAATGAACTTAAGATAGTTTGGATATGTCAGATAAGGTGGAAGTTCTACCTTGCTGTTTTCGCCATGTGTATAACCAAGATTTAAAACTGCCCTTACAGCATCAATGTCATTGTTCTTGTAGCGGGTAAAAGGAATGAGTTTGTCGTAATAAGCCTGCTGTTTTGCAAGATTTTCATCCCACGGAACAAGGTAAGAAAAGCCGTCGCTAAAAATGATGAGAACTGCGTCACTTGGATGGCCTGTGTAATACGGAACAGAAGGGTCACGATGCTCTTCGTTATCAATAAAAACTGCAGCGCCTGTGTCGTGCTCGCGAAGGTAATCTGCAAGCTTTGAACGGCGTACAGCATAAATATTTTTCATTTCTTCTTTTGAATACTCTTTCATTTTATCCTCGTTTGTAAAATTCGGACTTAATCCGAATATCTATCGTTTAATCTTGTTTTTTAAAGCCTGCGCCATGTCATCCTTTGTGATTATCAAAAGCACAACACCAATTAGTCCAAAAATCACGGCAAGAACGGCAATCGGAACTCCCTGCGAAATAAGGCGCGGATAATTCTGGAATTTTTCCAGAAGAACCGGACGCAAAAGTTTACAAGGAGCTGCTGCAATAAGCGCAAGTGCTGTTATTCTAAAAATATAAATAATTGTGTCAAAAGTCACCTTTTTTATGTTAATTGAGTGCATTTTTCCAAGGAAGATGAAAAGGAAAACTGTGTTTATGGCACTTGCAAGGCTAAGAGCAAGGGCAATTCCGTTTCCGCTCATCGGCATTACAAGAATGATTGCAAAAATCATGTTACAGATCATGCTGATGATTCCTGCAAGAGTCGGGAGTTTTGTATTCCCCTGTGCGTAGAAGGCAGGTGAGATAATTCTGTTAACGGCAATAAAGAAAAGTCCTGCAATGTGGTAGCGGAATTCTCCGGCGGTCAACATTACTGAATGTTCGTCAAAGCGTTTGTTGCGGTAAAGTAGAGTGATAAGTTCGTTTCCGCAAATTAACGAGTAAAAAGTAACAGGAATTGTAATCAGCGTGATGATTTTGATTGCCTGAATGAGCATTGAATTGAACTTGTCCCATTCTTTTTTGCTGGCGAGGCCCGAAAGGTCGGGAAGGATTACAGTTCCAATGCTTACTGCAAAAATGCCAAGAATAAGTTCCTGAAGGCGAAGGGAAAACTGAAGGCTGGAAACAACACCGACTTCTGCACGGCTTGCAAGGGCTGTGGAAATCAAATCGTTAATCTGGTAGGCGGCCATTCCAATGATGGTCGGGCCAATCAGGGCGATTACGCGTTTTGTTCCCGGATTTGAAAAGGTCATTTTAAGGGAAGTAAATCCTACCTTCCAGCCGGTGCGCACTACAAATGGCAGCTGAAAAAGCGCCTGAACACAGCCACCGGTGATTACACCAATAGACATGGCTCGGGCTGGATTTTCTGTAAATGGTGACAAAACGTAAGTTCCCAAAATTACAATTCCGTTGAAGAGAACTGGGGTAAATCCGCTTGGGGCAAAAATCTTGCACCCGTTAAGGATGCCCTGAAAAAAAGCTGCAATTGAAATTACCAGAAGGTAAGGGAACATGATGCGTGTAAGAATTGTAACTTCCTGCTTTTTCAAAAGCCATGCATCCATCTGAATTGCAAAATCTGCTGCAGATGAATCAAGCGGCTTTTTACAGAAAATCTGCGCAATAAGCGGTGTAACAATAATTCCAAGAACAACAACGCAGGTGGTCAAAAAGGAAATCAGAGTAAAGGTTGCCTTTAAGAACTCTTGAGTTTCGCGGCGGGCAGCAAGGCGTTCACCATCAGATTTATTTTCGTCGTTTGATTTTTCAAGATAATCTTTGAAAGTCGGAATAAAGGCCACCGAAATGCTGTTTTCTGCAAAAAGTCGGCGCAAAAGGTTTGGAATCATAAAAGACGTTGTAAAAGCGTCCGAATACATGCTGGTCCCAAGAAAGCTTGCACGGGTCATTTCGCGGACTAAGCCCATTATGCGTGAGGCCAGTGTCATTACCGAAAGCACCAGCCCGGATTTTAAAAGTGATTTATTTTTGGACATTATGCAGTAATTTTACAGCATTGTATAAATTTTTTGAAGAAGAGCTTGCGGTCGCGGTTCGTGATGCAAAACCGCGCAATAATGCGCTACACGTTCTTTGTGGTAAAGTAACTATAGAACTGGTCGCTCCCGCGACCACCACAAAAAAAGTGTTTTTGCATCACGAACCGTTCCCTACGCCCTCCCTTTAAAAAAACTTAAGAATTCCGCCCCTTATGCCGATATTCAACATATGGAAGAATCTGGAAATTTTGAACAGGAATTACAGGCTGCTCTCTCTAAAAAGGCTGAATGGTTTAACGGTCAGCAATTGCCGCAAATGTTGGGCGATTACCGTATGCTCCACACAATTGTTAAGAATTTGTTTGAGCTGCTGACAAAAAAGAGCCTTATTATTCCCGATCCGTACCGTCTGGACAAGAGAATTTCTGAGATTGTTATTCCAGACACAAAGCCGTTTCCGGAAGGTGACATCGCTAAAGAAATGGGACTGCGTTTTTCTGACTATGAGCTTATGCTCGACTTTATTTGTACGTACTTCCGCTTCTCTCTCGATAATCTTACGCTTCCAAAAATCAAAAAACTTGTTGAATTTAATGCCTGCATCGAATGGGACAATCTGAGTCCTAACAGCGCAAAGACAAATACTAAATCTCTTTCAATGGTTATTTCTAATGCAAAAAGTGGTGCTCAGCCTGTTATGGTTAGTATGCTTGGAGATGCCATTCAGAAGAGTTCGGACTGTCTTAAAAAGATTAATGCAGAGATTGCTGAACTTGTTTCATTCCAGAAAGAAAGCTATAAAGGCCAGATTCGTCAGAAGATTATTGCAAATCCTGGTTTTAATAAGGAAGCAGCAAGTACTTCTGAAGGTGAACTTGCAGAAATCAAACGTCTTTTCCCAAAAATCATGGGCAAAACACCGCTTTACAACGACCTTGTGGGCGAGTTGATTAAAGAAGATTTTGATTTTAAGCGCGATAAGCTTCGTGCAGATATTTTTACCCGTTTGCAGATTAAGGCAGCCGTAAAAAAAGATGAGACTGCAAAGAAAAAAGGCCCTGATACAAAGGCTATGCTGATAGAAACTGTTTTTGCAATTGGTGGACTTGCACCTACAATTCAGACTTTGCATCAAAAGCTGGAAGAAGATTTTAAGATTCTTTTTTCTAAAAAACAGGGATTTTTTAAGGCCCTTGCTGCAGCATTTAAACGTGCCTTTAAACTTAAAGAAAAGGAACTTACAGTTACTGTTACCTTAAAAGACCCTAAAACAGAAGTTGGACGCAGTGAAGTTATAAAAGTAAACGAGTTTATGAACAATATTGCGTCAAAATCGCGCATTTATAATGGAATTGCTGTGCGCGGGCCTGAATTTTCTAAGATTATGGGTGCAACCGAAGAGTCAATTCTTGGTTTTGTTACTAAACAGCTTTCCGAAGCTAAAATGCTATTTTCTTTGATCAATGCGCTTGATATTCACTTTAAAAAAGAAGTTGAAATTATAAACCGTCCTAAGTTAAAAGGTTTGCAGATTGAACTTTCTGCGCTTCGTAACTCGATTGTTGCAATAAACAAAAAGCGCGGGGAATATCTTGCGGTCAAAGAAGAGCATGAACAGATGAAAAATTTGGGAATGTCGACTAATGAAAAATAATTTTGTACTTTCTGCTCTGATTTTTGCTTGTTTTGTGGTTTTCCCTTGTTCTTTGATGGCCCAGAGTCAGGAATCTGAAGAACAGCACGAAGAACTTGATTTAGATGAACTTGAAAAAGAAGGTTCTGAGGCTGCTTCTGTAAATTCAGAACTTCAGAAAAATTTTATAGTTATTGAACCTGCACGTGTTCATGAACTTAATCCGCATGTTACTTCTTATTCTTCTGATGCTCAGGTTTTGAACGGCCTTTACGAAGGGCTTTTTTCTTACAATCCTTTAACACTTGAACCTCAGTATGCAATCTGCAGTGACTATAAAATCAGCCGCGACAAAAAACGCATGCAGTTTACAATCCGTGATGAAGCAAAGTTTAGTAACGGAGAAAAAATTACAGCATCTTCTGTGCGCGATTCATGGCTTCAGCTGCTTGCAACAGAAGGTGCGCCTTATGCTTCTTTGCTGGACATTATTCGCGGGGCAGAGGAGTTCCGCAAAGGAAAAATTGACGCTTCGGAAGTAGGCATTTACGTAACTGACGAAAAAACTCTTTCTGTTTATTTGAACAGCCCTGCAAATTATCTTCCTAAAGTTTTGTGCCATGCAGCGTTCAGTGTAATTCACCGTAATCCGACTGTTTATTCTGGTGCCTTTATGGTTGAAAATCAGACAGAAAAAACTCTTGTTCTTAAGAAAAATCCTTACTATTGGGATTCTCAGGCTCCATACCTTGAACAGATTACTTTTGTTCAGTCTGAAAATGCAGAAGACACAGCTTTCCGTTTTAATAACGGCGAAGTTGACTGGGTAATTGCAGACTTGAATCCAGATAAGCTTTTGAACCGCAGTGCAATGCAGGTTTCTGCTGAGTTTGCAACTTCTTACTACTTTTTTAAGACAAGTGCAGGTAAGCCTTTTGATGAATACGGTGTAAAAAAACTTTCATACTGGGATTATCCTGAATTCCGTAATGCTGTACTTGAAGCAATTCCATGGACAACTTTGCGTGGTACTGCTGTAGTTCCTGCAACAACTTTTGTTTATCCTTTGAGCGGTTATCCGACTGTTGATGGTTTTAATTACACTGATGAGCGCGAGGCCGTAAACAAAATGAACGAGGCGCGCAAGAAGTATGATGTGCCTCCTGACCAGAAAATCCCTCTTGTTTTTGAAATTACAGAATACGTTCTGAGTGAAGAAAAAATTGAAGTGTTAAAGAAGGCACTTGAGCCGCTAGGTGTTCAGCTTGTTATAAAAAAGGTAAATCCTGCAACTTATCTTAGTGGAGTAAAAAGATCAGATTCTGATTTGTTTGCTTACACTTGGATTGGCGATTTTGCAGACCCGCTTGCGTTCCTTGAACTTTTCCACGGAAACTCCACTTTGAATGATTCTGGCTGGGTAAATTCAAAGTTTGATGAACTTTTAGAAACTGCGGCAACTGTATCTGACTCAGAACGCTACAAGCTTTTGGCTCAGGCAGAAACTATACTTTTGGATGAAGGTTTAATTATTCCTCTTTATCATCCGGTTTCGTTTAATATTATAAATTTAAATTATGTTGGCGGTTGGGCTGTAAACGCTTTTGATATTCATCCGCTTAAGTATATTTACAAAAAGACACCTAAAGCAAAAAAACTGAATAATGTAGTGCGTTTTTAAGCAAAGTTCAGTAAAATATAGGCATGATTGAATTAACAAGTAAACAGAGAAAAGAATTAGAAAAAGCTGCTCACGATTTGCAGCCTGTTGTTATTGTAGGCGGCGCTGGAGTTACAGACGGTGTTGTAAAAATGGTAGACAACTCGCTTACTGCCCATGAACTTATTAAGATTAAGTTTAACGAATACAAAGACGAAAAAATCGAACTTACAAACAAGATTTGCGAAGAAACAGATGCTACATTAGTAAGACTTATAGGAAATGTAGCAATTCTGTTCCGTGAATCAGAAAAAGATGATGAAAACTAGAAAAAATGCTCCCGCGGGAGCATTTTTATTTATTTTGCACCATATTCTTCATAATATTTATCTATCTGTGCTTTTATTTCTTCCGTAATAACTTTTTTGTCGCCGTTTATGTAAAGAGCATCAATAACATCATCCATACTTACAATGGCACGTGCCGGGAACTTGTATTTTTCTGTAATGGTTTCCAGCGCGGATTTTGTTGTGTCCGGAGCTTTTTCGCGGCGGTCAAGGCTTACAATTTCGCCGATAATTTTAATTCCGCCAGGAGTTGTTTCCTGCGCCTTGATTTTTGGATAAGTTTCTTCGATTGATTTACCAGAAGTTGTAACATCTTCAATGATTACAACACGGTCGCCGTCCTTGATTTTATAACCAAGAAGAGTCCCTTTGTCGGCACCATGGTCTTTTTCTTCCTTACGGTCAGAGCAGTATTTGATTTCTTTTCCGTAAAGTTTTGAATAAGCAATTACACAGGCTGTTGCAAGAGGGATTCCCTTGTAAGCTGGGCCAAAAAGCACATCAAAATCATCACCAAAGTTGTCGTGAATTGCTTTTGCATAAAATTCACCAAGACGTGCCAGCTGGCTTCCAGTTACGTAAGCGCCTGCATTCATAAAGAAAGGTGACTGTCGTCCGCTTTTGAGCGTAAACGACCCGAACTTCAAAACCTGACATTCAAGCATAAAATCAATAAATTCTTTTTTGTACTGTTCCATAGAAATGATTTTAGCATTTTTATATCAGGTAGCGCAAATGCTAAGCTTAGATGCAGTATTCAAATCCAGAAAATTCGCGGTTTTTTTTGGCAAGCTGTTCAAGTGTTACAGAATCAACGTAGTGGTTTACAGTTTCTGCAAAGTCTGTCCAGAAATTTTCTGTTGCTTTTGAAGTAAGATAAGGGCTTTCAGAAGGGCTTCTTGGAGAAAGTTCACCTTCCATTGCGCGTAAGATTTCGCCGGCTGTGTATTCATTGGCATCTTTGTTCAGCTTGTAGCCGCCGTTACTTCCGCGGTTTCCTGTTACAAGTCCTGCCTTTCCAAGCTGAATCAAAATCTGTTCCAGATACTTTACCGAAAGATTCCGCCTGTGTGAAAGCAGTTTGAGTGGTGTGTAAGTGCCTTCTTCATTTTCAGCCAGATCGGTCATGACCAGCAATGCATACTGGCCGCGTGTTGAAATTTTATACATTAGTAAACTCCTTACATATTCGCTTCAGCGCTTCTTCTACAATGCTGCGGGGACTTGCAACATTTATGCGCTGAAATTTTTCTCCCTCCGGTCCGAACATTGCACCGTAATCCAGCCAGACCTTTGCTTTGTTCAAAATTCGTTTTGAAAGTTCAACGTCAGAAAGCTCGGTAAACTCCGAAAAATCCAGCCAGACAAGATAGCTTCCTTCCGGACGGTGAACTTTTATTCTAGGGCAGTGTTCAGCTACATATTTTTCTGTAAAATCAATGTTTGACTGAATGTATTTTTTTACCTCGTCAAACCATTCTCCGCCATTTTCATAGGCGGCGGTGGCGGCAATCAATCCCATAAGGCTTGGCTCATCATAGCCGGTGCGGTCAATTTCCTTCTGGAATTCTTCCCTAAGCTCCTTATTTCTTATGATGATGTTTGAAAACTGAAGTCCTGCCAGATTGAAGGTCTTGCTTGGAGAAGTGCAGATAATCGAATTCAGTGCCACTTCCTCCGAAAGGTTTGCATAAACTGTATGCTTATGACCGTCAAAGGTTATGTCCGAATGGATTTCATCACTTACAACAAGAACCTTGTGTTTTAAGCAGATTTCAGCAATTCTTTCGAGTTCTTTACGGCTCCAGACACGGCCGCCCGGATTGTGAGGCGAACAGAAAATAAAAAGCTTTACCTTTTCGCTTACAATCTTCTTTTCAAAATCCTCAAAATCAATTTCGTAGTGACCGTTCTTGAAAACCAGCGGATTGTTTACCAGCTTACGCTCATTTACGTTAATTATGTTGGAAAATGGATAGTAAACCGGTCTCTGAATCAAAACTGCGTCACCCTTCTGAGTAAAGGCGCGGATTGCAGTTCCAATGGCAAACACTACACCCGGAGTGTTTACAATTTCTTCATCATTAACAGAAAAATCATGGCGTTCTTTAAGCCATTTTTTAACAGCCTTGTAATAGCGGTCGTTTGGACGGCTGTAACCGTAAATACCGTGTTCAGCGCGCTCTTTTATTGCTTCATTGATTGCAGGCGAAGTTGGAAAATCCATGTCTGCAATCCAGAGAGGCACTGCGTCAACCGGCTTATTGCGCTTTTCTGCCAGGTCAGTTTTGGCCGCAAAGGTATTTTTTCTGTCTATAACTTTATCAAAATTAAAACTCATATAATCTCCTGATTAACCTATTGACTTAGTAGGTGTAAATAGTATATCTTATATTACCTACTAAATCAATAGGTAATAATATTTTTTTCAGGAGATGATTTTATATGAAAAAATCTAACTTAATTTTTGCTTTCTTCTTTGTTTTGCTGGGCCTTTTGACGGCAATCGCACCCTATTCCTTTGCTCATGTCTGCGAGCACGGTGAAAAAATCATGAAATGTTTCTGGACTGCCAGAATTGAACTTTTCCTGGGACTTTCGATTGCCATTCTGGGGCTTGTAAAAGTCTTTGCCCGTGACAATGGTTTTCAGCTGGGACTGAACATTGGAATCATCCTGAATGCGGCAGGCGTTTTCCTTACACCAACTGTCTTAATTGGCGTTTGCGCAATGAAAAAAATGCACTGCCATGCGGTAGCTCAGCCTGTTTTAGTAGTCTTTGGAATTTTGATTTTAGTAGTCAGCCTTATTCAAAGCGTAATTTTATGGAAAAAAAGATAACTTTTTCTTATCTGGCACTTTCTAACCTCAAAAAAAAGCCTTACAGGACGGCGGCCCTGCTGGCTTTGATTGCCCTGTCTTCTGCCCTTTTTCTTGCCAGTCTGATTCTGACTTCCAGCTTGAAAAATGGAGTGAAGGGCATTCAGTCCCGGATTGGCGCAGACCTGATGATTGTGCCGGAAGGCTCTGAGCAGAAAATGGAAGGCCTGCTTCTTAACGGAACTCCAAATTATTTTTACATGGATAAAGATGTAGAAAAAATTGTGGCCGGGGTGGAAGGTGTGGAAAAGCTTTCCAGTCAGGTTTTTCTTGCAACCCTTACCGAAAGCTGCTGCGATTTTCCCGTGCAGATTATCGGTTTTAATCCGGAAAGTGATTTTATCCTGCAAAGCTGGGCAAAAGAACATTTTAATAAAAAGCTGATTAAGGATGGTCAGGGGGAAGAAATCCTTTTTGCCGGCTGTAATATTGAAGCTAAAAAGAAAAACGTAAAATTTTTTGGACAGTATCATAAAATCCTTTCAAAGCTTGCAAAAAGCGGCTCCGGCATGGATAACGTCATTTATGCCGATATGGCTACGCTTAAAAAAATCTATCTGGATGCCAGGGAAAAAGGCTACGGCTTTTTGTCCGGCGATGATTTTGACAGCAAGGTCAGCGTGATTTATGTAAAGCTTGCTCCCGGTGAGCGGCCAGACAGCACTGCCCTTAGAATCATGCGGGCAATGGAAAAGGCTGGTAGCAGTCAGAAGGTGCAGATTATTCAGAGTCAGAGCTTTATTTCCGATTTAATGGGAAAGCTTTCTTCGATTCTGGTCTTTTTGTATGCCCTCTGCTTTCTTGTCCTGGTGATTTCGCTTCTGACCCTTTCTCTGGTCTTTTCTCTTTCCCTCAACGAACGGCTCAGGGAATTTTCCATTCTGCGGGTACTGGGAGCAAGTCACAAGGAGCTTGGAAAAATCATTTTTGATGAGGCTTTGATTCTTGCAGCAGGTGGCGGAGCGTCAGGAATTTTTATTTCCCTTTTGATAATCCTTCCTTTTAATTTTTTGATTTCTGAAAAAATTGCCCTGCCTTTTGCCATGAGCGGAGCCTTGCAGCTGGTAGTTTTTTCTGCCCTTGTTTTTGTCCTTACCATTGCGGTCTGTCTGCTTTCTTCTGCCGGCAGTGTAATCCGCATTTTCAGATTTGAGCCTTATGGAGAAGTAAAATGATTGAAATTAAAAACCTTACAAAAAGCTTTATCACTCCACGGGGAAAAATCACCGTTCTAAAGGATTTTAATCTGACTGTGAAGAAGGGGACTTTCCTTGGTCTGAGCGGAAAATCAGGAGCTGGAAAATCCACCCTTCTTTCTCTGATTGCAGGCTTGCAGAAGGCTGATGGCGGACAGATTTTGATAGATGACAAAAATGGAAATCCGGTGGATATTTTTTCCCTCAGTGATAAAAAACTGAGTGCCTTCAGAAATCAGAATATCGGTTTTATTTCCCAGGAGCAGAGCTTTCTGGAAAACCTGACTGTGCTGGATAATGTCCGCCTGCCATATTTTCTGGGAGGGGAGACTGGCGATGCCGTTGACCCGACCGCCCGTGCCCTCAGGCTTTTAGAAAGCCTTGGAATAGGCCACCTTGCAGACAGCTTGCCCCGTAAGCTTTCCGGCGGCGAAAATCACCGCCTTCTGATTGCCCGTGCCCTTATGAACGAGCCGGAAATCATTCTTGCGGATGAGCCGACTGAATCGGTGGATGATGAGCGCACGGAGCAGATTGTAAAGATATTCCGCGGCTTAGCAGACAGTGGAAAAACTGTCATTCTGGTAAGTCACGATAAGAATGCACTTAAGGATTGTGATTATATTTTAGAAATTGCATAAAAGTAAAAACTGGATTCCAGTCACAAAATGGGTGCCAATTGTACTTAATTTATGCCTTCAAAGCCTGTTCAAGATCTGCAATTAAATCATCAGCATTTTCTATTCCGACTGAAAGTCTGAGTGTTGCCGGGGTGATGCCGTTTTTAAGGCGGATTTCTTCCGGAACGTCGGCGTGGGTCTGGGTGGTCGGGTAGGTGATTAAGGTTTCCACACCGCCAAGGCTTTCTGCATACTGAATCAGGCGGACTTTACTCAAAATTGAAAGTGCCCGCTCCGTCGTATCAGTCTGGAAGGTCAGCATGGCTCCAAAGCCACGGGACTGATTTTTCATGATTTTGTAGCCCGGATGTTCTTTAAGGCCCGGGTAAAGAACGCGGACGATTGCCTTCTGATTTTTAAGCCAGTCCGCTATTTTTTCTGCATTTTCCTGAGCCTTTTCCATGCGCACTGCCAGTGTCTTGATTCCACGGAGAACCAGCCAGCTGTCAAATGGGGCAAGTCCCGCGCCGGTAGTTTTGATTAAAAATCTCAGCTTTTCCTGAATGTCAGCCCTGTTTGTTACGATAAAGCCTGCCAGAGTGTCGTTGTGACCAGCAAGATATTTAGTTCCCGAATGAATTACGATGTCTGCACCAAGCGCAAGAGGATTCTGAAAGTAAGGCGACATAAAGGTATTGTCTACAATCAAAAGAAGACCATGTTTTTTTGCCAGACTTGCAGTTGCAGCAATATCTGTAACGTTCATCATCGGATTTGTCGGTGTTTCAATGTAGATGGCTTTTGTTTTTTCGGTAATCAGAGGCTCAAGATTTTCTGTGGCACAGTTTACCCTGGTAAAGTTGATTCCGTTTTTTACGGAAACATTGTCAAAAAGTCTGATTGACCCACCGTAAAGGTCGCTGTCTGCAATAATATGGTCGCCGGGCTGGAAAAGTTCCATCAGAAGAGTGATGGCTGCCATTCCGGTCGAAAGGGCAAAGGCGTCAATGCCTCCTTCCAGCTGGCAGACCACCTTTTCAACCTGCTCGCGGGTAGGATTCTGCAGGCGGCTGTAGTCGAAACCTGTGCTCTGACCAACTCCCGGGTGGGCATAGGTTGCAGTCTGATAGATTGGGAAGCTTACCGAACCGTAGTGATTACAGGCAGGCTTTCCATCGTCACGGATATCTGATTTTTCTTCCAGATGAAGACATTTTGATTCTAAACTAAGTGACATATTTTAATTCCTCTTTTATTGTTCCTTTTACTGAAAACTAAATATTGTATTCTGCTTCCTGCAACTTGCCGCCAAGGTTCAAAACTTCAAGAATTTTGTTGCGGTAGAGGGTGAAGGTGTCCTGAACGCGGACACGGGGATGAGGCAGGTCTATGTCGATAACTGCTTCTACTCGGCTAGGGCGGGCACTCATCACTACAACCTTGTCGCTCATGTAGATGGCTTCGTCTACGTCGTGGGTGACCATGAGCATTGTCATGTTGTTTTCGTTTTTAATGCGGAGGATTTCGTCCTGAAGGTTCATGCGGGTAAAGGCATCCAGTGCACCAAGTGGTTCGTCCAGCAAAAGAACTTTTGGATGACCAACCAGGGCGCGGGCAAGTGATGCTCTCTGCTGCATTCCGCCGGAAATCTGATGTGGAAAGGAGTTCTCAAAACCCTGAAGTCCTACAAGATTTATGATGTCCTGGACATCCTGCTTTTTTTCCTTGTAGATTTTGCGGGCTTTAAGGCCGAAGGAAACGTTTCCTTCAACTGTGAGCCATGGAAAGAGGTTTGAGCCCTGGAAGGCAAAACCCCGGTCACTTCCTGCCCGAGTTACACGCACGCCGTCAAGAAAAACTTCCCCTTTATAGGATTTTTCAAGACCTCCGATTATTCGAAGCAGGGTTGATTTTCCGCAGCCGGAAGGTCCAATCAAAGAGACAAAGCTTCCCGGTTCGATATTCAGTGAAAAATCGTTTAGAACCTTAACTTCGTCAAAATTTTTTGTAACATTATTAATCTGTATGTTTCCAACATTTACCATCTGATAACCCCCTTCTGCCAAACCATGATTTTGTCGCGAACCTTAAAAAGAAGTGTGAGGACAAATGAACACAAGACTGCAATTATAATCAGGCCTGCGTAAACTCCGTCGTACATCATTACGGACTTCTGCCAGTTGATGTACCAGCCAATTCCCTGCGAGTTTCCGTTCATTTCAACGGCCATCAAGGTTGCAAAGGATGAAACGATGCCGTAGAAAAGTCCCAGGAAAATCTGAGGAAGGCTGGCCGGAACTGCTACGCGGAAAACCTTGTAGAAGGTGTTGGCTCCCAGAGTTTCGCTGACTTCAAAAAATGTTTTGTTTACGCTCTGAATGCCGCTGGCTGTCATCAGGGTTACAGGGAACCAGACTGCAAAGGCGATTAAGAATACGTTTGCGCCGTGGGTGGTTGGAAAAACGCTGAGGGCGAGGGGAATCCAGGCGGTGGTAGGAACGGGTCCTAAGAATTTTGTGACCGGGTTAAGCCAGTAGCCTACGTGGCGGTTATAACCAAGGGCAAGTCCTGTAAAAAAGCCTGTAATTAGTCCGTAAATAAAGCCCTGTGCTAAAAGACCCAGTGAAAAGACCAGATTTTTTAGAAGAAAGAGTTTTTGTGTCCAGATCAGGCCGCAGACTCTGTCCAGGGATGGAAAATAAAGCACCGGAAGGAGGCGGGTTTTGCTTACAAGAGTGTTGAGCAGGGCAAGGAATGTAAAGAGTCCTGCGTAGAGGGGCAGCTTTGTTTTGAGCTTTGCGCCAAAGTCCTTTGCAAAAAGGCCTGCAATAAGACTGACTGCAAGTGCGGTTACTGCTGCGAGAAGAAAGGCAATGTAGTAGGGGTGAGGCATCTTTTTTTGCTTTCCGCTTTCTGGGATTGCAAAATAGAGCACCAGTGAAAGAGCTGCCGCTAAGAACGGAAGCGATGTTGTAAGATAAAGTTTAAGTTTTTTGTTCACATCTGCTCCTTTTAGCCTGTGGGAAAAGGGCCATCTTGTGGTTATTCCCTAGTGACTAAGTAGGTAAAATATATTAAGAATAACCTAGTTAGTCAATAGGTTGTAAACAGGATGTGATTTAAAATTATTCTACCAGCGAAAATCCGCCGAAATCTTTTTTGCCGGAATTAGCCTTGCTGACTGCATTCTGGCAGCTGCTTGTAGCAGGCTTCCTTGTTCGTAGAATTTTCGGATTGATTTTTAGAAAGAAGGATTAAGACTTTTATTTTCTTATAAAGCCTTTATCCTGGTCGGGGATTTTATCGTCTGAAATAAAACGTTCGATTGTCATGTGAAGGTCGTATTTTTCACGAAGCTCGGCGATTGTTTTCATCATAGGGGTGGCGTGGTGCAGGTCAATTGCTTCTTGATTTATCTATTTTTTTTTAATCTTGTTGCTACCAGATGTGAAATTGTAGCAAATAATATGATAATAGAAATGTAATCCAGGGCAAAAAGAATGTAGCCGCGTTCCAAATCAAAGAAGAAAAACTGCTGGCGGAGGATAAGATATTTCCATACCCCGCGGGCAATAAAGGCGTAAAGGCCGTAAGCGCAGGCAAGTACCAGAAGAATGCGTAAGATGATTTTTCTGGCCGTGGGTTGAGGCTGATTTATATTATTTGAAATCATCCCTACATGCAGTCCGATATGCAGGGACATAAAAAGATAATACCAGTGACTTGCAAGAAGATGTGCAATTCTGGCAAAGCCAAGCCCACCCTGAATATTCAAAAAAGTAAAGATGTGATTTGAAAGAATAATTCCGCTTATCATCAAAAAAATTGTGCAGATTAAAATGCCGCAGTTGGTGAAAGTCTGCATTACGCGGTAGGGATTGTATTTTCCCTTGAAGATTGCGCCGTACCATATTTGGTTCAAGCTGATGTGGACCGCCCACAAAAGAAACAGCGCAAGCCCTAAGATTTCATGTACGATGTCAGCCGGGAAAAGATAGTTTCCGCCCATGAGGATTACAGAAAGAATTGTCATCGAAATGTCTACTGGCATTCTTATTTTACGCGTCAGATTCACTTTTTATTCTACTCCTTCCTTTTTGGATTTTTGGGAAACCAGCCTTTTTCCACCCGTTTTTTCTGATGAAAGAGTTCAATTAAACTGCCAGAATCTTTTGCCTTGTAGACTAAATCCACGCAGGCCTGATCCAGTGCTACCGGGTCCAAGCTTGCAAGAATTCCGATGTCGTGCATGTCTGGCTCTGCAGGATTTGAATCGCAGTCGCAGTCTACAGAAAGTCGGTTCATCACATTTACGCAGCCAATGCCTTTTCCGTCTTGCATGTAATCGCAGACTGATTTTGCTTCCATTGTTTTCCCCTTGCTTATTTCAATATTTCAAAAACTGCGGTTACATCGCCTTTGCCAAGAATTTTCTTGAGCTCGGTTTGTGTCAATTCATC
>JAILHD010000062.1 GCA_024696155.1 Treponema sp.
CTGCCATTCCTTGCACTCTTCAATAAGAGCCGCATTAGGAGCATATTTTTTAGGGCTGCAGAGCACCAGATTCAAACCAAGCTTTGAGCAGACAATGCTGAGTGAGTTTCCAATGTTGTAGCGGGCATCACCAAAATAAACAAGTTTAAGACCTTTCAGCTTTCCTAAATGTTCACGGATTGTAAGCATATCGGCAAGCATCTGAGTCGGATGATATTCGTTTGTAAGACCGTTCCAGATAGGTACGTCAGTATATTTAGCCAAAGCTTCTACCATTTCCTGACCATAACCGCGGTATTCAATTCCGTCAAACATGCGGCCAAGAACACGGGCTGTATCAGCAATGCTTTCTTTTTTACCAATCTGACTACCCTCTGCAAGGTAAGTTGTGCAAATTCCAAGATCATGGGCTGCAACTTCAAAGGCGCAGCGGGTACGGGTACTTGTTTTTTCAAAAATGAGTGCAATATTTTTACCCCGATGAATATCAACAGGAATACCAAGCTTTTTCTTTTCTTTGAGACTTGCTGCCAAATCCAAAAGCCCGAGAATTTCTTCCGGAGTAAAATCCTTAAGTGTTAAAAAGTCGCGTCCTTTCAAATCAAAACTCATAGTGTACCTCACACTAAAAAATTGAATTTTAATTATAATGCAAAACTTTAGTCCTATTCAAGAACAGATTTTTATGCACTTTTTCTTCTACGAATCAGCTGTGCAACAATCAAAACACAAATAATTATAAGTCCAACAATATCCGTAAAGGAATGTGATTCAATACAGCACAAACCTGCTGCCATAAAACAGAGGCGTTCAATAACAGACATTGTTTTCTTTACTGACTTAGAAACCTTAAAATTATTAAGGAAACCTGTAGGTGCAAAAGCATAGCCTTCAAGCGAAACACTTAAGCCAAACATTCCAACAATTGCTGTAAGCGCCATTCTCAAAATTGAAAGTGTATCTGCACCAATCATCAGCATTGCAGGATTGTAAATAAACATATAAGGAACAATAAATGCTCCGATTGCAAGCTTAGTAGCGTTCACTGCAGTGCGCATTGGCTTTGCTTTTGCTATGGCCGCACCCGCAATTGCCGCAAGCGCTACAGGAGGCGTTACGTCTGCAATAATTCCAAAATAGAAGGCAAACATATGGGCAGGCAGAAGCTGTTCTGGTGTCGGGGCAGAGCCGCCGTAAAGACAGTGAACGATTGCAGTTGCAGTAATTGTTGAAGTAATAAGATAGTTTGCGGTTGTAGGAGCGCCCATACCAAGAATGATTGAAGAAATCATTGTAAGAAACAGTGTGATAAAAAGCTTTCCGTGAGCAAGGGCAACAAGTCCTGCTCCAAGCTTAAGGCCAAGACCTGTAAGGGTTACGATTCCGATGATAATTCCTGCCATTCCACAAGCAATTGCAACGCTGATTATTCCTCTGGCTGCTGCACAGAGTACCTGAACAAAGTCCTTCAAGGTAAAACGGGGTCTTGTTCCATTAGCAAGATCAAAAAAAGAAGCTGCAATTGCAATTATGATAATTGAAAGAATTCCCATGAGGGCCGAATAAGTTGCAGTTTTTCCAGAACAAAGGAAGAAAATAATTACAAGAAGCGGCAAGATCATATATCCGCGTGAAAGAAAGAGCGGAAGAAATCTTGGGATTTCATTTTTAGGAAGACCTTTGAGTCCGCGTTTGTGGGCTTCAAGATGAACCATAATAAAGATTCCCGCAAAATAAAGAAGGGCAGGAATAACAGCTGCCTTTACAACAGTGATGTAAGGAACCCCAACACTTTCTGCCATGAGGAAGGCAGCCGCACCCATAATTGGAGGCATAAGCTGTCCGCCGGTTGAGGCTGCAGCTTCTACTGCACCTGCAAATTCACCACGGTACCCCAGTTTTTTCATCATAGGGATAGTAAAAGAGCCTGATCCTACAGTGTTTGAAACTGAAGAGCCGGAAACAGTTCCCAGCAGGGCTGAAGAAAGAACGGCAACCTTAGCAGGACCACCGCTTGCACTACCCGCAATTGCGTTACAAGTATCAATAAAGAACTGACCGATTCCTGTTTTTTCCAGGAAGGCACCAAAAAGAATAAAAAGGAAGATAAAGGTTGAACATGCTCCGATTGGAGTTCCCATAATTCCTTCGGTTGTGTAGTAAAGATGGCTTACAACACGGCTGAGTCTGTAGCCGCGGTGATTTAAAAAGCCCGGAAGATATTTTCCAATAAATGCATAAAGGATAAAACAGCCAGCAATAATCATAATTGGAAGACCAACAATACGACGGCAGCTTTCAAAAAGGATTATGATTCCAATTATTCCTATTAAAATATCCAGAGTGGTATAGGCACCGGCCCTTCTGACAATCTGTTCAAAATTTATGATGTAATAACACCAGCATCCTGCCCCTGCAAAAGCAAGGAGTACATCGTAAAATGGAAGTGTATTTTTAGGCATTTTCTTAGTTGCAGGAAAAAGAAGAAATGCAAGAAACTGCACGAATGCAAGGTGTGATGCACGAACTATCTGAGTAGGAATAGTACCTTTTAAGGTTGCATAAAGCTGAAAACAACAGAAGGCAACTGAAATAATAACTGTTATATGCTGACGCCAGCACTTATGCTCACGATAAGAACGTTCCTTATCCAGATCCTTCATAAGTTTTTTCATTTCATCTTCATTCGTCGTTGGAAGAATGCTGTCAATATCCATCTATAGAACTCCTTTTTGAAATAAGTTTTATAATTGAAAGCCTTTTTACTTCAAAAACAAGGCTTGTCTGAGGTTTAAAAAAATCCTTCAAAAAAAATTCACTGTCTCCAATTGCCACAGAATGCTCTGCAATTACGCCAACTGCCATTACAAAACAAGGAAGCCTTCTGTGCAGATTTTCTATAATATAGCCGTCATCTGTAACAAGAAACTGTGCACCTTCTGTTTCATAAGGCTCAGGAATTCCTGCCCCGTAAGAAACAAATCGGGTTTTATAAAGTTCAAGCTGGCCAGAATCAAGAATACGATAGTAATCATGCACCCGACCTTTATTTACAGAATGCGTATAATTTACAGAAAAGCCGTCTTTTACAGCCCTGATGGAATAAATTCTTTCTGAATGATTCTTTTTATTTGAAATTGACAGTGTCCGTATTGCAGGCAGATTCAATGCCAGAATAATAACGGACACTGTTAAAAACAAAAGTTTTTTCATAAGGGATTTAGCTTTTCCCTTAGTTCAAAACACCAATTTCTTTATAGTATTTTGCAGCACCCGGATGGAATGGAACAGAAATTCCAGTTACTGCAGAAGCTGCTGTAACTTCCTTTCCTTTTGCATGTGCAGCACCAAGTTCATCAAGATTTTCAAAAAGAGCCTTTGTCATTGAATAAACTGTGTTTTCATCAAGGGTTGCGTTTACAGCAAGAGTTGCTTTGATTGCAAGAGCCTGTGTATCAACATCTGTTCCTTTGTAAGTTCCGGCAGGAATTACAGTTTTTGTATAGAATCCGTATTTAGCACAGATTGAGTCAGCTTCAGCACCATTTACTGGAATAAGTACAAGACCAGCTGTAAAAGCAAGTTCCTGCAATGCAGAGTTAGGAACACCGGCAGTTACAAAACATGCATCCAAAGTTCCGTTCTGAAGGCCTTCTGCAGATTCCTTAAATGAAAGATTGTTCTTCTTAATATCAGAGAAAGAAATTCCATATCCTTCCAGAATCTGTTTTGCATTGAATTCAACACCAGAACCTGCGTCACCTACAGAAACACGTTTTCCGCGCAAATCATTAATAGATTTAATTCCGCTTGAAGCAGATGCCGCAATCTGAACAACTTCTGGATACAAAGTACCAATTGAAGCAAGATTTGGAAGCTTCTGCCCAGCAAACATATCTGTTCCGTTGTATGCGTAGTCCATTACATCATTCTGAACTGTTGCAAATTCTGCATCACCTTTTGAAATAAGGCGAAGATTTTCTGCAGATGCACCGGTAGCCTGAGCTGTAACGTTAATGTTTTCAATTTTTGTATTCCAGATATTGGCAATTGCACCGCCAAAAGGATAATAAGTACCGGATGTACCGCCAGTAGCAAGAATGTAATTTTTCTTTTCATTACAACCAGTAAGGGCAATCAAACCTGCCAGTACGGCAGCAACAATAGAGAGTTTTTTCATGTAAGACCTCGCTTTTTTAATTTTGTATATAATTTTTATGCGTCAATTTCAGACGCTAAATTATGAATAATAAAGTCGCGGCGTTCCGGTGTGTTCTTTCCCATATAGAACTTCAGAACTTCCGGCACGTTTTTAAGCTGCTGAATAGTAACCGGAGTCAGGTGCATGCCCTTGTCTTCGCTTTCGCCTTCTTTTCGCGGGAAGATAAACTGACCGAACTCGCTCGGGTTGATTTCTCCAAGTCCCTTAAATCGGGTTACCTCTGCACTGGCACCAAGCTTTTTGATTTCCTTATCGCGGCTTTCTTCGCTGTAGCAGTAAACAGTTTTTGTCTTATTGCGCACTCGGAAAAGCGGAGTTTCAAGAATATAAACGTGACCTGTCAAAACCAGCTCTTCAAAGTACAATAGAAGATAGGTCATTACAAGATTTCTGATATGGTAACCGTCGTTATCGGCATCGGTTGCGATGATGATTTTCTGATAGCGAAGGCCTTCTATATCCTTCTGGATTCCAAGGCTGAAGGTAAGGTTTTTAAGCTCTTCCACATCAAAAATTGCAGAACGCTTCATTCCGTACATGTTGGCAGGCTTACCGCGCAGAGAGAAAATTGCCTGGTAAGTTACGTCGCGGGCATGGGTCATTGTACCGGTCGCAGAATCACCCTCGGTAATAAAAATCATGCTTTCTGCACCCTTGGCGCCATCCTGCAGGTGATAGCGGCAGTCCTTAAGCTTTGGAATCTTAAGCATGAGGGATTTTGAAGCCTCGCGAATCTGCTTATCTGTAACACTGTTAATTTCGTTACGGGCCTTCTGGTTTTTGATGATTTTTTCTTCAATGCGGCCGGCAATATCCGGGTTATGACGCAGCCAGTCATCAACAGCAATCTGAACTTCCTTAATGATTGGAGCGCGGATTTCTACGTTACCAAGCTTATTTTTTGTCTGGCTTGTAAACATAGGATTATCAAGTCCGATTTTAAGGGCAACATACAAACCGCTTGTTACGTCGCGGATATCATAATCTTTCTTAAAGTATTCGTTGATTCCCTTGGTAAAACCGTCCAGGAAGGCAGTTACGTGGGTACCGCCGTCTTCCGTACTCTGACCGTTTACAAATGAATAAATGAATTTATCAAGGCTGGCACCGTGAGTCAGAACAAACTGAAGGTTTTCGCCCTTGTAGTCAAAAAGATTATAAAGTGCCTTGTCTGCTCCGCCCATCTCATGGGAAAGCAGATCCATAATTCCGTTCTGACTGATATATTCCTGGCCGTTGCACTTAATCAAAAGCCCAGGATTCAGGTAGGCATAGTTCCAGAGACGTTTTTCAACATATTCCATGTTGAAGGCATATTTTCCAAAAAGCTCTTTATCCGGCTCAAACTCAAGGTAGGTCCCGTTTGGAACGCCCGGCTTTGCATTACCTGTTTTTCCGCTGAGCTTGTTTCCCTTGGCAAATTCAACTACAGCCATTTTTCCGTCGCGCACAGAGGCTGCACGGAAATAAGAAGAAAGGGCATTTGTGGCCTTAATACCAACACCGTTCATACCGATAGCCTGCTTAAAAACAGAGTTATTGTATTTTGCACCGGTGTTTACGTTAGAAACACAGTCTTCAAGTTTTCCAAGAGGGATACCGCGGCCATAATCACGGATTTTTACACGGCCGTCTTTAATTTCAACGTCGATTCTGTTACCAAAGCCCTGAGAAAATTCATCAACAGAGTTATCAATTCCTTCTTTTAAAAGGATATAAATACCGTCGTTTTCGTTAGAACCGTCACCAAGGGAACCAATATACATACCCGGGCGCAGACGGATGTGCTCAAGGCCTTCCAGATGCTGGATAGAACTTTCATCATATACAGCAGCAGGTTTTGCAGCTGCAGTTTTTACAGTCTTTGTTACAGTTGATTTTTCAGCAGCAGGAGTTGCCTTTGTAGTTGTAGTTTTGGATTTAGTTGCAGCTTTTGCAGCAGTCGTTTTTGTAGTTGTTTTAGCCGCAGAAGTTTTTGATGCAGCAGTCTTAGCTGCCGATTTTGTTGCAGTAGTTTTCTTTGAATCCATTTTTCCCACCCGGATTTTTTATTTATTCTATTATATATATTTTTTTTGATTAGTTCTATTCTATTTTCTTACGGTTTTTAGATTTGCAATATTATCTAAAATAGCGGCGGTAATTTCAAACGCACTTTCATTTAAAGAAGAAAAATCATCCTGCATGGTATGGAGCATTTTCCACGAAAGAGGCTTTTCCCCGGAACGCATAAAGGAATCTATTTCTTCGCCAGGAAGCATTGTAAACGCAACGGCGGGAATTCCGTTTGCAATAAATCCTGCATTATCACTATAGTTACAGGGAAGTTTCATCCATTTACGGCCAACAGTGTTCATAATCACACTTTCGGCACGTTCTTCTAAGTCGCAGAAATCTTTTACAAAAAAACGTGGTGCATTTTTTGGAAGAATAGTCTCTGTCAGAACTGGAATATTACCTCTACCCATGCAGTCAAAAACATAAACGTCCTCTTTTGTGATTCCAAGGCGCTTAAAAAGTTTTGCAAGCCCAAACGCCCCCTGCGACGACACTCCTTCCGAACTGAGTTCTTCCCCATCAGTAAAAATCATTCGGATATTGTGAGTACCTTTTCGAACTGCAAGCCGTTCTGCCCATCGCAAAAACGAATACACAGAAGAAGAATTGTCGTTTGCGCCAGGAGTCTGTGGAACACGGTCATAATGAGCAATAACCGTCTTTATCTTAAAAAGCGGATTATACTGATTTTTTGGAAAACTTACGTACAGATGATTTTTCCCGTCAATTGGAATAACAGGACAATTAAGCCCGATGCGTTCCAGGTAGTTTTGAATAAATTTTACCCGGTCAGCATCGAGCTGTATAAACTTTTTAAATTCTTCGTCCAAAAACGCCATATTTATTTATCGGCAGAAAGACGAAAAATCGTGCATTTCTAAAACAGATTAGAATTCATTTCCTGGAAAGCGGGGAATTCCAGCAAAACCTTTTTCAAGATCAGCATCAGTTGGAATGTAATCGGTCATAGTTCCGTCGTTGAAAGACTTGTAAGCATACATATCAAAGTAGCCGGTTCCTGTAAGACCAAAAAGGATTGTCTTTTCTTCGCCAGTTTCCTTGCACTTAAGGGCTTCATCAATTGCAACTTTGATTGCGTGGCTTGATTCTGGAGCCGGAAGAATGCCTTCTACCCGCGCAAATTCCTGAGCCGCTCTGAAAACTTCTGTCTGCTCAACAGTGCGTGCTTCCATAAGTCCGTCATCATAAAGCTGAGAAAGAATTGAACTCATACCGTGATAGCGAAGACCGCCCGCATGGTTTGGAGAAGGAATAAATTCACTTCCCAGAGTATACATTTTTGCAAGCGGACAAACATGACCAGTATCACAGAAGTCGTAAACAAACTTTCCGCGAGTCAAAGAAGGACAGCTTGCAGGTTCAACAGCAATAAACTGATAGTCGGCTTCGCCGCGAAGTTTACGGCCCATAAATGGAGAAATAAGACCGCCAAGATTAGAACCGCCACCTGCACAACCAATAATTACATCAGGCTTAATGCCGTATTTATCCATTGCTGTCATTGTTTCCAAACCAATTACAGTCTGATGAAGCAATACCTGATTTAAAACGCTTCCCAAAACGTAACGGTATCCTTCCTGATGAGTAGCAGCTTCTACAGCCTCAGAAATTGCACAGCCCAGACTTCCGCCAGTGCCTGGGAATTCAGCAAGAATCTTTCGTCCAACTTCTGTTGTTTCGCTAGGAGATGGAGTAATTTTTGCTCCGTAAGTGCGGATTACTTCGCGGCGGAACGGTTTCTGCTCGTATGAAACCTTTACCATATAAACCTGGCAGTCCAGTCCAAAGTAAGAACATGCCATAGAAAGCGCTGTTCCCCACTGACCAGCACCAGTTTCTGTTGTAACACCTTTTAAGCCCTGTTTTTTTGCGTAATAAGCCTGAGCAATTGCAGAGTTCAGTTTATGACTTCCACTGGTGTTGTTTCCTTCAAACTTGTAGTAAATTTTTGCAGGAGTTCCAAGCTTCTTTTCCAGGCAGTAAGCACGAACAAGTGGAGCCGGGCGGTACATTTTATAAAACTCTCGAATCTCATCCGGAATTTCAATATATGGAGTTGTATCATCCAGTTCCTGCTTAATAAGTTCATCGCAGAATACAGGACGAAGTTCTTCAAAAGCCATAGGCTTGTGTGTTCCAGGATTCAAAAGTGGTGCCGGTTTATTTTTCATATCAGCACGAACGTTATACCAGCTGGTTGGAAGTTCGTTTTCTGAAAGATAGATTTTGTAAGGAATTTTGTCTTTACTCATTTGTAGCCTCATGTTATTATTTATAGAAACAAAAAATGTTTTTATACAGAGTAACACAAACTTTAAGACAACTCAAGGATAAAAAATTGTTTTATAAATTTTAACTGTTACCATGTTAAAATGATTCGCAGAGAGTAAAAGCCCTGGCCATCTAGGCCAAACAGGAGTTAAAACCATGTACAAAGCAAACGAAAATCGTTATGGAACCATGCAGTATAATCGCTGCGGAAAAAGTGGACTTTTATTGCCAGCTGTTTCTCTGGGTCTTTGGCACAACTTTGGAAGTAAAGATGTTTACGACAACATGAAGGCAATGTGCTTTACAGCCTTTGATAACGGCATAACTCATTTTGACCTTGCAAACAACTACGGACCAGAAGCTGGAAGCGCAGAAGAAAATGCAGGAAAAATTATCAATCAGGAAATGAAGGCTTACCGCGACCAGCTTATAATTTCTACAAAGGCAGGTTACTATATGTGGGAAGGCCCTTATGGTGAATGGGGTTCCCGCAAATATCTGATTTCAAGCCTTGATCAGAGCCTTAAGCGCATGAATCTTGAATATGTTGATATTTTCTATCATCACCGCCCGGATGATGATACTCCAATTGAAGAAACCATCTGCGCCCTCGACCAGATTGTAAGAAGCGGAAAAGCACTTTATGTTGGACTTTCTAATTACAGCACAGACCAGTTAAAAAAGGCTCTTCCAATTCTAAAAGAGCTTCACACTCCTTTTATAATCAATCAGAACAAGTATTCAATTTTTGACCGCACAATTGAAGACAACGGTTTTAAGGATTTCTGCGCAGAACAGGGATATGGAATCATCGCCTTCTCTCCTCTTGCGCAGGGCCTTTTGACAGACAAATACCTGAACGGAATCCCGGAAGACAGCCGTGTAAAACGCGATGGCCGCTTCCTACACGAAGCAGATGTTACAGAAAAACTTTCTCAGATTAAAGCACTCAACGAAATTGCAGCTGCCCGCGGACAGAGCCTTGCACAAATGGCATTAAGCTGGGTTCTTCGCGACGGAAAAGTTACCAGCGTTCTGATTGGAGCTTCTCGTCCAGAGCAGATTCTGGACAACATTAAGATTGTAGGAAAAACTAACTTTACTGCAGATGAACTTGCCCAGATAGAAAAGATTTGCGGCAGGTAAAAAATCACCTTCCGCAAAAATGACTTCCGGTCGCGGATTCTGGTTCAAAACCGCGCGATATCGCGCTACACGCTATTTGTGGCAAAGAAACTATAAAAACTGCCGCTCTCGCGGCAACCACAAATAGAGTGTTTTTGCCCCAGATTCCGCTCCCTCGCGTCATTTTTGCCGTAAAATCATTTTCCCCACGCGAAAGCATTTCCTTACACTTCAACAGTCTGCACCAGCGCACTTATATCTTCTTCATTCAATCTGTTTTCCTTCACGCGCTGTGCAATCTCTTCTGCGGTGTATTTATCTTCTGGATAAAGCACAACTACGGCCTTATCTCCATTCTGCAAAAAGTTGTGTTCGCCGTAGTCGGTGTAACGGGTTGCCCCAATAGAAACTAAAACGTGCTGCGGAAATCCGCATTTCGTAAGATATGCGTTTACATTTTCTGCGGGGCCTTCATCGCGCTGCTGATTCAAGCGGTCAATTATCCATGCAGTCAGTTTATTGTAAATGTAGCTGTAATCGCGAACAGCACTATCTTCTCCATATGCAAAAACTTTGCCCTCGCGAACAAGAAAGCTTGCAATATGGTATCGGTTCAAAATACCCTCTTTATCAAAACGGTCAACTTCAATTGTATGTGAAGCAAAACCTTTAGATGCCTTGCCCCAGTTTTTCTTCTGACTGATTTTTTTTGCACCTTCTTTACGAATCGAACAGTCATTTGAAGCACCAAATACAAGTGGATTAAGTCCCACTACTCTTCCAGCCTTCCATTTAAGTTCACAAATTAAAGCACATTCTGGTTCAATCTGAATTTTCTGTTCGCCCTTTGGAAAGATAATAGTTTCATCATCAAAAGGAAAATCGTGCAAAAACATAGGAACTGACTCATCATCAATTGCCATGCCAGGTGCAAGCGGAATATATGTAGGAAACAAAGCCTTTGGCGCATTTACTTCGGCAGTTTTTACGTTTTCAAAATCTTTTGCTTCTCCAGCCTGTTCAAGATGCCCCGTAAAATTACCGGCAACTCCAAAAGTAGGAATATTATGTAAATCAAAAGTCATTATTCATCGTCTCCAAGCCAGGTTTTAAGAAGATTTGCAACTGCATCTGGATTCTGCTTCATCATGCCAAGAACTTCCTGCTGCTTCTGCTGATAAAAGTCAGGTTTTGGCGGAGGCAAAATACCCTTGTAAGAACCGTAATCCATGAGTTCCTGCAAAACCTGAACTTCACGGCGTGCTTCATACGGACTGTGAGGATTGTATTTTCCAAGTTTTTTGAAGGCTCTGTTTACGGCTTTTTTTTCGTGGTCAGTAAGTCCAACCCGCTCCAGCAAATCATCGCTGATAGCCATTCCAAGTTCGCCCAAAAGAATTGCAGTTTTTTCTGCACCAGTAAGTTTAATATCCGGTTCTGCGGTTGCTATAAAATTTTCCACTTTTTCCTCCCACACCTTCATTTTGCATCAGATTCTTCTATAAATCAATGCGTTTTCCGGCAATAAAGAGTTCTTCAACTTTTCCCGTCAAAGTTTCATCTTCAAACGGAGTTGCTTTTCCCTTACTCTTAAAGTCTGCACCGTGAACTTCCCAGCGTTTTTCTGTATCTAGGATAACTAAATCAGCATCATAGCCAGGTTCCAGAAGTCCTTTTTTAAGCCCAAGAATTCTTGCAGGATTTGCGCTCATAAGTTTAGAAAGCTCAGAAAGGGTAAAACCGTTTTCTTTTACAAGCACTGTATTACATACAGCAAAAGCGGTTTCTGCACCAGAAAATCCCGGGGAACCGGCAGCCTTGTCATCAGCAGTGTGTGGCGCATGATCTGTAGAAATTACATCAGCAGTACCGTCACGCAAAGCTTCTATAACTGCAAGTCTGTCTTCTTCTGTTCGCAAAGGAGGATTTACAAGAGCACGAATTAAAGGCTCTTCTTCTCCACTAAGCGCCAGATGATGAGGTGTAACTTCGCAGGTAACTTTAAAATGAGCCGAACGAACCTGATTCTGCTCAATTTCTTTTTTTGCGGCACGAACCATTTCTATTGAATTTTTTGTACTGCAATGTGCAATGTGTACGTGGCAGCCAGCCTCTTTTGCAAGCTGAATATTGCGGTACGTGGCTGAATCTTCTGCAATGGCAAGAAGTCTGTTTGCAGCAGAAAGATTATTATCAATTTCGTCTATTACAGAAACAGGACAGTCCATAAAAGATTTTTCATCATCTGCAGCCCAGGAACTAAGGTTATATTTTTTCATTAATTCAAGGGCAGCGGCACGGTAAGGCTTTGCTTTTAATGCCAGTTCAGGATCTTCACTATGACAGCTTACAATAACGTCTTTTTCACCCGCTATCTTCATACCTTCAAGCATTATACTGGAAGAAAGAACATCATGGCCATCTTCTGTAATCACAGGAATTGTCTGGCGGTCAATTTCGTTCAGATGAGAAACATCTTTTCCACCAAAATCTTTTGTAATGCTTACAGTCTGAAATACTTTTGTAAGCCCAATCTGTTCAGCTTCTTTTTCAATCTGATGTGCAAGTTCTGCGCTTGAAACTACAGGATTTGTATTTGGCATGGCAACGATTGTGCCAAAACCGCCTGCAGCAGTTGCATGAAGTCCAGAATTCAAATCTTCTTTCTGAGTTTGTCCTGGATAGCGCAGATGAACATGCATATCTATAAAAGCAGGTGCCAGCACAAGACCTTTTGCATCTACTAATTCTACAGGTTCATCACAAGAAGCAAAAACGCCCTCTGCAAGCTGAACAGCGCTTTCTTCTGTACATAAATCGGTTTTGAACACGCTAAGGATTTTTCCGTTAGAAATAAGTACAGCACCGAACGCGTCTGTGTGCTCGTCCACCAGGCGAGCGTTGTAGATAACCAAATTGGGCATAAAAGCCTCCGTAAATAAAAATCGACTACCGGGCGCATAGTGCAAGTCAAAACCACCCGATACCTCGCTACATGCTATTTTTCACCCGCAACGTATAAGGTGTCACAGTACTCACACTTGTATACACCCTTCTCGCGGTCGGTCAAAATCAAAGTTGGTTTTACATAGTGTTCAGTCTGAGTGATACAGCGAGGGTTTCGGCAGTTAAATACGCCCTGAACACGACCAGGAAGCTCCATATTAATTTTGCGGACGATTTTTTCGTCTTCAATTACGTTTACACAGATGTGCGGATCAATAAAACCGAGCACTGAGTAATCAATATTGATGATGTTATCAATTTTAATTATGTCTTTTTTGCCAGATTTTTCTGAAGGAACATTCTGAATAAGGCATGATGTAAAAGGCGCCTTGTCCAGTCCCAGCCACTGATATATCTGCCAGCCAGCACCGGCACGAATGTGATCAATTACAAGTCCGTGTTTGATAGTATTTACGTTTAACATTAAAGAGCTCCTGTTAGCTTAGCAATTAAAGCCATTCTGGCATACATTCCGTATTTTACCTGCTTAAAGTAAGCAGCACGCGGATCATTATCAACATCAGGTGTAATTTCGTTTACACGAGGAAGAGGATGAAGGATAATCATATTCTTTCTGGCAAGCTTCATGCGCTCTGTATCGAGGATGTAGCTGTCCTTAAGACGGATGTAATCCTGTTCATTAAAGAAGCGTTCCTTCTGAACGCGGGTCATGTAAAGAATATCAAGCTGATCAATTACATCATCTAGGCTTTCTGTAATTTCGTATTTTACGCCGGCAGGTTCAAGAATATTCTTAATCAGATAATCAGGAACTGTAAGCTCTTTAGGGCTGATAAAAATGAATTTGTTTCCTTTATAATGGCGCATTGCTTCGGCAAGAGAGTGAACTGTGCGTCCAAACTTAAGGTCGCCGCAGAATCCTATTGTATGATTTTCAAGGCCACCTGTAAGCTGACGAATTGTTACAAGGTCGGTAAGTGTCTGGGTTGGATGGTAGTGTCCACCGTCACCAGCATTGATGATTGGGACTGGGGAATACTTACTTGCAAGCAGAGCCGCACCTTCTTTTGGAGAACGCATTGCAATTACGTCTACATAAGAAGAAACTACGCGGATTGTGTCAGCAAGAGTTTCGCCCTTTACCGAAGAAGTGTTGTCGGCATCGGAAAATCCCTCTACCGAACCGCCAAGGCGCAGCATTGCAGCCTCAAACGAAAGCCTGGTTCTAGTGCTAGGCTCAAAAAAAAGTGTCGCAAGAATTTTCCCGCGACACACATCTTGAAATGATTTAGGATCTACAATAATCTGCTCTGCCAAAGAACAAATTTCATCAATTTCTGATACAGTTAAATCATCAGGCTGGATTAAATGACGACCAGTTAGCATTTTTTACTCCGTAAGAATTTTTATAAGTATAATATTTTTACGGAGT
>JAILHD010000064.1 GCA_024696155.1 Treponema sp.
AAATTACAAGGGGTAACTTATGGATCAGAAGGCATTTTATAATCTTTCCTACGGTGTATTTATTCTTGGAACAAAATCAGGTAATAAAATCAATGCGTGTATTACAAATACCTGCTTTCAGGCAGCGGCTAATCCTGTTCGCGTGGCAATTTCCTGCATTAATCAGAACCTTACCTGCCAGATGATAAAAGAATCCGGTGTATTTTCGCTTTCTGTTCTTGATAATACCTGCACATTTGATACAATTTCCCGCTTTGGCTATCAGAGTGGTCGTGATGCAGATAAATTTGCTGATTTTGATTATTCTCTTGATTCTAATGGATGCCCTCACGTTACTGCACAGGTATGCTCCGTTTTTGAATGCAAGGTTGTTTCCAGCCAGGATTTAGGAAGCCACACCCTTTTTGTTGCAGAAGTTACCGATGCAAAAGTTATCAGCCAAAATGCGCCATTAACCTATGCCGACTACCAGGCAAATGTTAAACCTAAAAAATCTGACGCCCCGGCAGCCGGTTCAAAAAAAATTGTTGCCTGGAAATGTAAAATCTGCGGATACGTTTACGAAGGTTCTGAATTACCAGCCGATTTTGAATGCCCGATTTGCGGTCACCCCGCCGAAGATTTTGAACCAGTTTATGAAGATTAGATGATAATGGGACGGACATGATTTGAATCGTGTCCGGGATTTTTAATAGTTATGTCTAAAATAAAAAAAGGCTTACAATTTCTTGTAAGCCTTATCTTTGAGACTGACACGATTCGAACGTGCGACCCCCACCTCCGCAGGGTGGTGCTCTAATCCAGCTGAGCTACAATCTCATACAAATTGTTGTGCAGTAGAACTGCTTTCTCGGAAGCGACAGGAGTTGAACCTGCCCACCCCTTACGGAAGTGACGGATTAGCAATCCGTTGTATTACCGCTCTACCACGCTTCCAGTTGTAAACCGGAATGTTTTCCAGTTTTATCGGAGCGAGAGGGATTCGAACCCCCGGTAACTTGCGCTACAACGGTTTTCAAGACCGCCCCAGTACGACCGCTTTGGTATCGCTCCAATAGGTAAGCAACAATATATCTTGTTTAGAAAAAAGTGTCAACCAGAATTCCCCTAAGATTCAAAAAAATCTTCATTTTTTGCCAAATTTTGTACATTTTTTCAGCTATTTTTAAATAAAATGTTTGATTATGCCATTAAATAACTTTAATATAATAGAAGAGAGGTGTATATGAAAAATTCTAATCTGGTGATTTGTGGTGGGATTTCGCTTTTGGGGCTTTTAATTCTAATTTTTCCTGCTTTCTGGATCAATCTGGTTGTATTTGTAGTAGGACTTGGTGCAATTGCCTACGGACTTTACAATCTGGTTATTACACGTAGAATTTTTCAGGATTCAATGTATGAAACAGTTATTCTTGTAAAAGCTGTTTTTAGCATTGTAATTGGCGCAATTTCTGTTATTCTACCGCTTGTTGTAGCAGATGCTATGTGGAAAACCATGATTTACGTGCTGATTGTATATCTTCTTCTTGCTGCTATCATCGGCTTTTATTCAGTTTCGCTCCTAAAGGCTACAGAAATTGACCGTAAGCGTTTTGTATTCGAAAATCTTTCTCTTTTACTGCTTGCAGTTGCTTTAATCATTATTTCTCCAGAACGCCTGGGAATTTTTATTGTCCGTCTTATTGGTCTTGCAGCTTTTGTAATTGGTATTTTTATGATTACAATCAACTATTTTTCAGAGAAAAATGTGATTGATGCAGAAGTTGTAGATGTAAGCGAAGCTGACGAAGGCTCAGAAGAGTAGAGAATCTTAAAAATTTTCTGCTTTCTTCTATACAACTGACATTATTTTTAATATATGTTAATATTCAAAGGCGCCTTGTGTGGTGCCTTTTTTATTTAGGTTTTAATACAAACCCAAACAAGGGAAAGTCAGGGTTTTAGCGTCAGCATTCCTTGACTCGACGTATTTTCGAACACTTGTAACAGGAGTTCAGTTCTAATTATGAAACGTTTTTTTTCATCAGTATCATTAATTACACTCATTCTTACTTCTTTAATTTTTATTTCCTGTAAAGATAAAGTTATGGGATGGTCGGTTGTCCTTTGGAATATGCCTGAAACTTCAGTTCAGAGCGGCGATATTGTTCCAGTTTACATTAAATCAAATATTTCACATGTTTATGTAATCGGTCTGGAAGATGGAAAAAAAGTAGAAGTTCCTCTCTGGCAACTTACAGATCCTCTTTCTAAAAGAAAAAATCTTGCTCAGAAAGCGCGTTACGAAGAGTATGCCCATACCTACGCAAGTGTAAAACTTGACGGACTTCCTTGCCGTGCCGAACCTGTAAATACTGCAAAACAGGTGTACCGCCTTCGCAAAGGTGAAGTTATTAAAATTTTGTATAAGGGCAAAGGTCAGGTTGTAATGGCAGGAAAATCTGCCCTTGAAGGTGACTGGTTCCGTATTCTTACTAAAGATGGAACTCAGGGCTGGTGTTTTTCTTACAATCTTAATCTTTTTGAAACTGATGCAAAAGGAAATCCAGTTGGTGGCGAGGCTATTATTGAAGAAGAAATTGAAGACGTTCTCTTTACAGAAATCAGCCAGAAAACATGGTACCCTGATTATTTTGATACGATGATTAAGTCAAATAATATTGATTTAACACGTATGCATCCTTCGTTCAACTTTAAAATTGATACAGAAAATAAAAAAGTATCACTTAACACCAAAGATATTCACGAAACCTGGGATTATAAAGGCTACACAAAAAATGATGACCGCGAATTTGCCCTTACAGACATTCCGGTTATTATTATTTCGCGCCGTTCTAACTTTATTGTGTTACGCTATACTGGTGAAGACGGAAAGCCTCAGGAACTTGATTTTGTTACAATTGATGCAGACTTAAATGAAATTATTGAAAACGAACGCACACGCCGTTCATGGTCATATCTTCAGATTTGGAGCCGCGGACCTGTTTACACTAGTACAAACTACGGTAAGCTTGTTTTTGATGAAGACGGTTCTTTCCACTGGTCAAACTTCCGTCTGCTTGTACCTTCTGTAATTAAATCTACTGCAAAAAATGCAGGAACAGCCCAGGTAAAATACACAATTTCAAAATCACTTGCACAGAATTATGATGGTGTTGTTACACTTAAATTCAATGGAATGAGCGAAGAAGTAAACTTCCTTTACCATCTGGAAGACGACGGCTTGCGCCTAGAAGATGCAACAACTGCAAAAATGGTCGGAAATCAGATTAAAGAACGTAGTGCAAGCCCGATGATTCTTTACTTTAAACGCCAGTCTTCCACTGGCACAGCACAATAGTTAAATACAGGATTTTTTATGGCATTTGTTCAATTTTCTAAGGTATCGCTGGCATTTGGTGACCGCGATATTCTTAAAGATGTTACTATAAACCTTCAGACTGGAAGCAAGGTTGCCCTTACAGGTGCAAACGGAGCAGGAAAATCTACACTTATTAAAGTTCTTGCAGGACTTGTTCAGCCAGACAGCGGTACCCGCGCTGTTCAGAAAGACAGCCGCATTGCTTATCTTCCACAGAGCGGACTTACTCACCACGGCTGTACCCTTCGCGAAGAAGCGGACAAGGCATTTGAATTCGGCTACGAAATGCAGCGTCAGATTGATGAGCTTGGCGAACAGATGGCTGCCGCACCGGATAACACAAATCTTGCCGTTAGACAAGCGGATTTTATTCAGGCACTTGAAGAAAGTGGATGGCACCGCCGTGAGGCTGCTGCAGAAAGTGTTCTTTTAGGTCTTGGTTTTTCCCGCGCTGATTTTGACAAGAGAACAGAAGAATTTTCTGGCGGATGGCAGATGCGTATTGCGCTTGCAAAGGCTCTTATGCAGAATCCTGATATTCTGCTTCTGGACGAACCAACAAACTACCTTGATATTGAAGCCCGTAACTGGCTTGAAGGCTTTTTAAAAGATTTTCACGGCGGATTTTTGCTTGTAAGCCATGACCGCTACTTTCTTGACGTTACAATCAACGAAGTTTACGAACTTTTTGGCGGCGACCTTAAACGTTATCCGGGAAACTTTACTCACTACGAAAAAGTACGTGAAGTTGAACTCAAAACCCTGATTGCTGAATATGAACAGCAGCAGCAGGAAATCAATAAACTAGAAGAATTCATAAACCGTTTTGGCGCAAAGGCAACTAAGGCGGCTCAGGCACAGGAATATCAGAAGCGCCTTGAAAAAATGGTGCGCATAGAAATCCCTGAATCACTTAAAAAAATACACTTTAGTTTTCCGCCGGCACCTCATGCAGGAAAACTTGTTTACCGCATGAACTCAATCTGCAAAAGCTACGATGGAACCCACAATGTTCTGGACAATCTTGAACTTCAGCTTGAAAACGGCGACCGACTTGTAGTTGCAGGTCGTAACGGTGCGGGTAAATCAACACTCCTTCGCATTATTGCAGAGCAGGACAGCGATTTTACAGGCGAAGTAATTCCTGGAGCTGGTGTAAAAATCGGATACTTCAGCCAGGATAATGCCGAAACAATTAAGGGAAAGCAAACAATCCTTGAATATCTGGAAGGCGAGGCTCCTCTTGAACTCATTCCGAAACTCCGAGACATGCTGGGTGCCTTCCTCTTCCGCGGCGACGACGTTTACAAAAGCCTTGATGTGCTTTCCGGCGGTGAAAAGGCGCGAATCGCACTGCTTCAGCTTTTGCTCAGCCCTGTAAATCTTCTTGTTCTCGACGAACCAACTAACCATCTGGACATTCACAGTAAGGATGTTCTTCTTGACGCCCTTAAGGGATTTGGGGGCACCGTTGTTTTTGTAAGCCACGACCGAGGCTTTATCGAGCAGCTTGCAACCCGCGTTCTGGAACTTACTCCGGGGCATTTCCGTACCTTCCCGGGCAACTACGAGTTTTATATGGAACAGATTGCTAAGGAAGAGGGTGGGGAAAGCCTTCCCCTCGCTGCAGCCGGCAAGCCGTCTTCCGCTACCCCTTCTGCGGGCTCAGACGCCGCCCGCAACACCTGCTCGAACGTACCTACCGCTGGCAGACTTTCCTACGAAGAGCAAAAACGCCTTGAATCTGAGCGCCGAAAGGCAGAAAAACTTGTTGCCAAAATTGAAGGTGAAATCGAAGCTCTGGAAGCAAGAAAATCAGAACTCGAAATAAAAATGGCAGATCCTTCTGTTTATTCAAACGGCGAAAAAGCAAAGGCTGTTCAGCGCGAAATAGAAGAAGTTTCAAATCAAATTGATCAGAAAACTGCTGAATGGGAATCTGCAAGCGAAGCATTGATGGAGTTCTAGGAGGTCCTTATGGAAGAAAATCAGAATAAAAAAGAAAAAACTCTCCCTCAGGAAGCACCTCTCCCGGAATTGCAGGCGGCACTCTACCTCATTCCTGTTACCCTTGGTGAAACTCCGGTTTTTCAGGTACTTCCGGGCTACAACCATGACATTATAGTTGGAATTAAACATTTTATTGTAGAAAATATCCGTTCGGCACGACGTTTTCTCAAAAAAGTAGAAAAATCAATTGATATAGATGAACTTACTTTTTACGAGCTCAATCGTCACACAGACCGTAAGTTCATCAGCGAATACTTAAAACCTCTTGCCGAAGGAAAGCCAGTTGGAATCATCAGTGAGGCTGGTTGTCCAGCAATTGCAGACCCGGGTGCTGATGTAGTTGCGATTGCCCAGCAGAAAGGACTACGTGTAATTCCTCTTGTTGGCCCTTCATCAATCATTATGTCTGTTATGGGAAGCGGTTTTAACGGTCAGTCTTTTGCCTTCAACGGCTATCTTCCGGTTGAAACTCCACAGCGCATAAAGGCATTAAAAAAACTGGAAACTAAAATTTATAACGAAGATCAGACTCAGAGCTTTATAGAAACTCCTTACCGTAATACAAAAATGATTGATACAATTTTGCAGGCACTTAAGCCTCAGACAAAACTCTGTATTGCAGCGGGAATTACTACCCCGGATGAATATATCAAAACTCTGACTGTTGAACAGTGGAAAAAACAGAAATCAAAAATCCCAGAATTAAACAAAATCCCGGCTATCTTTGTACTTTATAAATAATATTTAAAATAAAAAAAGTGATGCGAGGGAGCGAAGCATGGGGCAAAAACATTCTGATTGTGGAGTGCCGCGAGAGCGGCACAGTAAATAGTTTCTTTACCACAATCAGCATGTAGCGCATTATTGCGCGGTTTTGAACCATGCTTCACGACCGGTAATCACTTTTTTTAAGTAGATTACAATGTAATTTTAGCGACTACAAAGTAGCCAATGTTCTTTCAATTCTTGCCAAAGATTTTTCTTTACCCAAAACTGCAATCGAACCGATAAGTGGAGGAGAAACGCGGCTTCCTGTTACTGCCATACGAACTGGCATCATAAAGTCACCGAGTTTAATTCCAAGTTCTTCTGCCTTTGCCTTAGCAAATGCTTCTGCACCTTCGTGATCAAGTTCGAATACTTTAGAAACAAACTCTTTTGCATTTTCCAGAACTTCTTTTGTCTTTGCAGCATCAAGCTTTTTAGGAATAATCTGCTCTGCTGGTGGAACTGCAGGCTCTGTAAACATAAAGTGAACCATTTCTGCAGCTTCTGTTAAGAACTTAAGACGTTCCTGAATAAGAGGCATAAGTCCCATCAAAGTCTTTTTAACGTCTGCAGAAGACATATTCATTGATTTGTCTACGCAGTAAGGCTCGCCGTCTTCGCCAAGTGCAACGCCAGAGAATTCTGGACCAACATTTGGTTTTGGCTGTGGGTTTTCAGGATTTATTTCCAAAGTAGCATCGCCAGTACCAGTAATGAATGGAAGAGTCCATTTGTAGAGTTCTTCTGTAGAAAGCTGGCGGATGTAGTTGGCATTGAAGTATTCAAGCTTTTTGTAGTCGAATACAGCAGGAGCCTTGTTCAGGTGCTCAAGTTTGAATGCCTTTGCAAGTTCATCAAGAGTATAGAATTCTTTTCCTTCTTCGTAAGAACATCCAAGCATTGCAACGTAGTTTACAATTGCCTGTGGAAGATAACCGCGTGCACGGAATTCGTTCAAAGATGTAGATCCGTGACGTTTAGAAAGTTTTTTACCGTCTGAACCATTTACCATTGGAAGGTGGCAGAATTCAGGGTGTTCCCAGCCGAATGAGCGGTACATCTGAACGTGGAGTGGAGTAGAAGGAATCCATTCCTGAGCACGCATTACGTGGCTGATTTCCATCAAATGATCATCTACGATGTTTGCAAGGTGATATGTTGGGAATCCATCTGACTTCAAAAGAACTGGATCCGGAGAAATGTCTTCGTTCTTCCAAACGATATCACCAAGAAGGTGATCATGGAATTTTGTTTCGCCTTCCATTGGAACCTTAAGACGGATTACGTATGGTTTTCCTGCATCAAGATTAGCCTTTACTTCTTCTGGAGTAAGGTGACGGCAGTTGCGGTCGTAACCTGGTGCCATCTTATTTTCTGTCTGAATCTTACGAATGCGGTCAAGGCGCTCTGCATCACAGAAGCAGTAGTAAGCTTCGCCGTTTTCAATAAGCTTCATAGCATATTTTTTGTAAAGTTCAAAACGTTCGCTCTGAACATAAGGACCAAAATCTCCGCCTTTAGCTCCGCCTTCGTCCCATTCAATTCCAAGCCATGCCATTGTGTCATAAAGGTTCTGAACATATTTTTCGTCATAGCGTGTGCGGTCTGTGTCTTCAAGACGAAGAATAAATTTTCCGTTCTGAGAACGTGCAAACAAATAATTAAAAAGTGCTGTACGAACGCCGCCAATGTGCTGCATACCAGTTGGAGATGGTGCGTAACGAACTCTAACTTCTTTTGCCATATAATTCCTCTAAAAAATTAATTTTCTTTTATAAAATTAGTCCTATTATTTTAATGAAAAGAGGAAATATACGCAACGTACACTGGTCGTAATTAAATTTTCAACTTCCGAATGTCCTGAACCAGCTATCACTTGCTTAAAAGCAAGTGGTTGGAATCTTTATTTTTATATTGAATAATGCATTTTATAGTTATATTCTATAAAAGTAATATTTTTTATATAGAGGTAAAAATAATGGCATTTGTTGACGAATTGCTTAAGAAGGCAAAGGCTGCAAACAAAACAATCGTTCTTTGCGAAGGTGAAGATAAACGAGTTGTAGAAGCAGCTTCAAAAATCGTAAAAGAAGGAATTGCAAAAATCATTTTGATTGGTAGCGATGAAGATATTAAAGCGAGCGGTTCTAACGCAGATTTGAGCGGTGTTACAATCGTAGATCCTGCAAAGGATGCAAACGCAGACAAATATGCTGAACTTTTATTCAAGGCTCGTGAAGGAAAAATCAACAAAAAGACAGGTGCCCCGGAATATGCCGATGTTGCAGCTGCTAAAGCCGCAATTCTTAAAGACCACACAATGTACGGTGCTTTGATTTTGAAAGCAGGAGATGCAGACGGATTTGTTTCAGGTGCCTGCCACTCAACAGCAAATACACTCCGCCCAGGACTTCAGGTAATTAAGACAGCTCCTGGCTTCAAGACAGTTTCAAGCTGCTTCATCATGGTAGCTCCAGAAGGCGGAAACAAATACGTTCCAGAAGGAGTTGCAGTATTTGGTGACTGTGCTATAAACATTGAACCAAGTGCTGAAGAACTTTGCGACATCGCTTTGGCATCTGCTGATACAGCAAAGAAAATTGCAGGAATTGAACCACGTGTTGCAATGCTTTCTTTCTCTACAAAAGGTTCAGGAAACGATGCAAAATTCTACGACACAGTTTCTAAAGTTCAGAAAGCAACAGAACTTGCAAAAGCTGCAAAACCAGAACTCGCATTAGATGGTGAATTCCAGTTTGATGCTGCAGTTGCTCCAGAAGTAGGTGAGCTTAAGGCTCCTGGAAGCAAGGTTGCAGGTCATGCAAATACATTCATCTTCCCTAACATCAACGCTGGTAATATTGGATACAAAATCTGTCAGCGCATGGGTGGCTGGATGGCAATCGGTCCTGTATGCCAGGGCTTTGCAAAACCTTTGAACGACCTCAGCCGCGGTTGTAACGTAGATGACATTGTAGCAACTGTAGCAGTAACAGCTCTTCAGGCTTAAAGCATTGAAAAGTAAGTAGAAAGAAAATGCGTAGCGGGGGTCGTGATTTGCGTAGCGTTTAAAGCGCGTCATAAAGAGCAACTCTAGTGTATAGAGTCGCAAAAGCGAAGCTAATCACGGTTTCCGCGAAAGCATTTTCATTTTTAATCACTATCCAAGGCTTCTAGGAAGTCTTTAGAATCTTCACGCTTCATAACAATAATCGTTATATCATCTTTTCTATCTGCTTCTGCAACAAAAAATCTTACCGCATACGCCAGTTCATCAACAATTTTATGAGCATTCTTAGTATGGTGTTCCCGTAAAATTTCCATAATTCGTTCTTTTCCAAAAATTTCATGCTTTAAATCTGCAGCTTCTGTTAAACCATCTGTAAAGCATACAAGAACATCATCTTTATCCATTGTAAAACTTGAATCACGGAATTTTACTTCCACATTGTACATTCCAATTGCGCCACACTGTTCTCCATCACTTTCGCCTTTAATCTCAAAACATTCATCAAGCTTTGCAGAATAAAGAATAGGATGCGGATGTCCCGCACTTGAATAATCAATTCTACATGTATCAGAGTCAGAGTCGTTAAAATCTCCAAAACGCATCATAAGGCCTGTCATATAATTGTCTATTGCGCCTTTTGCAACAATAAGGTCGTGATTTACGTCCAGAAGACATTTAGAAATCGGCACATCATAAAAACGATTCTTCTGGAAGGCGTTATAAACAATACTCTTAGAAAGCATTGTAACAAGGCTGGCAGCAACACCGTGACCAGAAACATCAAAAAGGCTTAGTCCGTCCAGACGGTTACCCAAGCCGTAAAAATCAAAGAAGTCACCAGAAACTTCACTCAAAGGCTCATAAGAAACGGCAATATCCCAACCAATGTAGTTCTTGTGCGGTGCCTGGAACAATCGCTGCTGAACAACAGAGGCCATCTGCAAATCAATATTCGAACGGTGAATACGATCCAAAAGCCTCTCGTTCGCAATATGAAGATTTTCTGTCTGTTTGAGAACTTCTGCCTTAAGGTTTTCGTTCAGATACTCGTTAGCCGCAAGAGCTTCGGCATGGTTATGAGAAAGAATAAACAGATAACTTATGATATTAAACTGCCATCCAAAAAAACTGAAAAATGGAATAGTAGTTATTCCCAAAATTCCGCGAACTATAATATCAGCTAAAATAGAAAGTGCAAAAGGAGTAAGACAAATTGTGATTGTTATGGCCCGTTTTTTAAATTTTTGAATTGTATAACCTTTAATTACATAATAAATAACCAGAGTAATATGGAAGCAGGTAAGCACAAGTTCTATTACAGAAACGTCCATCAATTCATCATAATTTCTTGTGCTCATAAGAATGATAATCTGAACGGTCAAAATCACCACGCGGACAACGTCCAGAAGCTTCTTTTTTGGCAGGGCAATAAAGTTTCTTGCAAAGGCAACCCAGAGCACAAAATTTATAATTCCTGTAAAACAAAGATTAGTCCGGTAAAATATATAGAACGGGATATTTAAAGTTTCGTAAAAAGGCATTATAGGCGCAAAAAGGGTAGAACAGAAAATAATTGAACAAAGGTTCAAGAGAGAGAACCAGAAATATTCGGGTTTGCGCTTATACAAAATAAAAAGAAAGAAGTAGAGCAGCATGGCAGAAAACATGCCGCCAATAAAAAATGTGTAAATATAAGTATTCCAGAATGATGTAATACTTTCAGTCCGTTTTACCCAATACTGCTCTGAAACAAATGCCTTTCCAGAAATTTCGCCTTTTCCGTGACTGTAAACCTGAATAAGAATTGTGTTGGTACCTGTCTGATTAATTGTGTCTTTAGGAAAAAAATATGAATGAGAAAGATAAAGCGGAGTGCTTTCTACAGGAGGAAACTTTCCATAACCTCCAGCATAATAACCATTAATCCATACACGATCTGCAAAATGCAGGTAAGTAACAAAAAGCCCCAGATCCATATCTTTTAAGGCTTCTGGAAGCGTAAATTCCGCCTTAAGCCAGATAAAATGTCCACGATTTCCGACTATTTTGAATAAATTTTTACTGCCAAATTTTAGAGGCTGATTAATCTGCTGGATTTCATCTTCACTAGGATAATGCGACTGATTTACAAGACCCCACGAAAATTTATCCGCCAAATCAAGTTCAAGAGATGCAAGTATAAATTTTTCATTTCGCATACTCGACATCAATATAAAGCAGGCAGTTACAATGGCAAGGATGATGTAAAGCATTCCTATTGAAAATCGGAATTTTTTCATAACCGTATTTTTCAAATTATACCATGTATCTTGGATTTTTAAACAAAAAAATGCGTACGGGCGTAAGGTGGATTTTCAATTATAAGTTTGACGCCCGTACTATAAGGATTTATTTAGCGGGTTCCTTTGTCGTATGGAATACCTTCTGCTTTAGGTGCGCGGGAATTCTTTGAAGTAAAAGCAAGTACAACAAGCGAGATGATATACGGAAGCATTTTGTAAACATCGCCAGGAACAAGATGAATCAAGAAGTCGAATGCGGAATATGTGTCTGCAATAGCGCGGAAGGCACCAAAAAGCAGGGCACTGGCAGCAATCTTAAGAGGATTCCACTGACCAAAAATCATTACGGCAAGTGCAAGAAAGCCTGCACCGGCAACACCGTACATAAAGTCCCACTGACTGTTTGCAGCAGAAATATAGATGATTCCTCCAATGCCGCCACATAATCCGGAAATCAAAACTCCAGAATAGCGCATTTTAAATACGTTAATACCAACACTTGCAGCAGCCTGAGGATGTTCACCACAAGCCATAAGCCGAAGACCAAAACGTGTCTTAAACAGAACCACATAGCCAACTGCAATCAGAACCAAAGTCAAAATCATATAGATGTTAAAGTCGCCAAGAAGGAACACTTTACGATTCTGAATGTAATCCAAAATTGCAGAAGGATTCTGCCCTCCAGAACGTGCATTATTAAATGATTTTACAATTACAACAGAAGCTGCAGTTGCAAGCATATTCATTGCAGTTCCAACAAGAGTCTGATCTGCCTTAAAATTGATTGCAGCCACGGCAAGGAACAGCGAATAAATCATGCCAAAAATAATGCTTGTTAAAATTGTAAGCAAAATGATAAACAAGGCTGGAGTTCCAGCTGGCAAACTGTACAAAACAAAGGCACCACCAAGAGCACCCATTACCATAGTTCCTTCAAGACCAAGGTTGATAACACCACTGCGTTCGCTGAACATTCCACCAAAGGCAACAAAAATCAAAACTGATGCATAAATTAAAGTATATTGAATAAGTAACATTATTTTGCCTCCTTGCAGCTGTTAAGACGTTTAGAAATAAAGGTTTTAATAAGGAACATAAACGCACAGCAGTAGATAATAATAGAAGAAATTAAATCTGCAATCTGAGGGTTAAAGTATTTTGTATCAATAAAGCTTCCGCCCTGAGTAATGTGCTGAATAAAATATCCTGCAAAAATTACACCAATTGGATTCAAGGCACCAAGGAAGGCAACCGCAATTCCATTAAAGCCCATGCCAGGAACTACAGAACTTGTCTTCCATGGCTGAATGTCTGTAAGGTAGTAAAGAGCAGCTCCAAGACCTGCAATTGCTCCAGAAACAATCATTGTAAGAATAATGTTCTGCTTGTCTTTCATACCTGCGTATTTTGCGGCATGCTTGTTTAATCCGGTTGCACGAAGTTCGTAACCAAGAACTGTTTTTGTAAGGATGATGTAAATTACAACTGCTACAATAATAGTAATTGGAATAGCAATAGAAACATACTGGTTGTCGTGGAAGAATTTTCCAAGCCCGCAGGTTGGCAAAAGAGAATGAGGAGAAGTTGCTGCAATAGAGAAAGTCTCTGATTTTCCTACGTTCATAACCTTTTCGTTCTGCATAAGAATGTTTACAAGATACAAACCAATCCAGTTAAGCATGATTCCGGCAATTACTTCGTTTACGTTGTAAAGAGCCTTCAAAATACCTGCAAGAGCAGCCCAGACAGCGGCAGCCAGAACAGCAAGAATAACACAGATAAACCATGGAAGCTGCCAGTAAAGTGCCGACCACAAAGTAATACCAATTCCAATACAGTACTGACCCGCAATTCCAATATTAAAAAGACCAGATTTGTAAGCAAAAAGAACGCCGATTCCGCACAAAATGAGTGGGACGGCCTTTACCAGAGTCTGACCAAGGTAATACCAGCGTTTTCCAACG
>JAILHD010000178.1 GCA_024696155.1 Treponema sp.
CTATATTTTTCAAATGGAAGTTCAAGTTTTATACCGGTTTTTGCATCCCATTCTGGAGAAGAGGCATCAAGATTGTAAGAAAATGTGTAATCATTAATCCATGTTGCGTTGAATGGACCTGCTCTAAATGGATGGTCGTAAGAAAATCCAAAACCAATTTTATTTTTTGAATCTTCAGAGGCTGAATCTTTAAGGCTAAAATCAAATTCCAGTGACATATCGTTCATGGAACCTAAAAAGTTATTGTCTTTGCCTTTCAGTTTAAATGTAAAACCTTTGTTTGAGTCATATTTTGGGTATGGAAATGCCAGAATATGAATTGCATCTACAGTATGAACAAAAAGATTTACTTTTACAATTTCGCTTGAATCAGGGCTTTCAAAACTGTGTTCAACTTCTACTTCTGAAAAAAGTCTTGTATTTTTAAGACGCTGTATATAATCCTCTTTGTAGTGAAGAAAAGCATCTTCTGAATAAAAAACACGCTTTTTATCAACTTCAACATTTAATGCAAGGGCATAAGGATTAGTTTTTCCAAATCCAAAAGCACCTTCAGTTTTATACTCAACGTTTGCAATCTGATAATTTTGCGCAAAAACAGACGCTGAAATAGCAGCGATAAAAGCAAGAATAAATTTTTTACTTTTTTTAATAAACATTAGTAAGCACCTTTTCCTAAAAGAACTACCCAAACCGATTTTATTAAAATCCAGATATCAAGCCATATAGACCAGTTCTGAATATAGTATGTATCATAAGAAATGCGTTCTTCGTAACCTGTATCGCTGCGGCCAGAAATCTGCCACATTCCTGAAAGACCTGGTTTTACAGAAAGAACGTAATCTTTATAATCACCATATTTTTCCAGTTCCGGCTCTGTTACCGGACGTGGACCTACAAGACTCATCTCTCCAAGTAAAATATTTATAAGTTGTGGAAGCTCGTCCATACTTGTTTTTCGTAAAATTTTTCCAAATTTTGTAATGCGCGGATCATGTTCAAGTTTGCGGTCTTTTTCCCACTGAATGCGCATTTCTTCGTTTTCTGCCAGGAGTTTTTCCAAAATTTCCTGCGAATTAACTACCATTGAACGGAATTTCCAGCATTTAATTACTTTTCCGTTTCTGCCAACACGTTTATGACCATAAAAAATTGGTCCACGTGAAGTTATTTTTGTAAGAATTGCACAAATAATAAATACAGGAACCCATACCGGAGCCAGCGCTAGAATTACAAACAAATCAAGTAAACGTTTAAGAAGTTTATTCAATCTGAAAGTAAGGTTATGAACAGAAGAGAATGCAATAATTCCTGCAATATCCTTAAGCTGCTGTGTAGAAGTAAAGGTAGTCTGCTGTTTTGATACAGTGATGGTGTAACGGTAAGAAGACATAATCTTTCGCATATCACCATCATAACTGCAGATTACCGCTGTTTTTACATTATGTGCGCGAATATTATCCAGCATTTCTTTTGAAGGAGGAATTAAAGGAATCCCTTTGAATTCAGAAAAGCCTGTAGCAGCTGAATCTACTATAACAGCTGGATGATACCCAAGATATGGATATTTAATCAGTTTTTCTATAATAAAATCGGCACTGTGGTTTGTACTGTAAATTACTGCAGGAACACCCCACCATTTAAATCTTCCAAAAATTGTTTTTGCAAGTTCACGAATACCTGGCAAAAGAATTGTTGCAACCGGGAATGTAATTGCAAAGGCAAGAATAACGGCCTTGTCTGCTGAATCTTTGATAATAGCCTCTGCAATTGTGTAATCATTTATATCTGCAATAACAATTCCAAGAGTCATTGCTCCAAGTGCAAAAAAAGTACAGCCACAGAATTTTTTTACTTCTTCTGTTGGTGGAATCATAATGCCGGGGTAAAGCCCAACTGCGGCAAATGTTAATACAAAGACTGGAGAAAAGAAAAAGTAATTTACGACTGATTTAAAATTTAAATCTGATGTGAACAGCAGGTTTACAATAAAGAATCCTATTCCAAGAGACAGCATGATAACAAGCAAATCTACGAAAAATAACGATAATCCTGAAATAAAAGAACTTGTTTGGGGATACTTACTTTTTAAATAATTCAGTAATTCATCTGAAGTCATACTTAACATAATAACTTATAAACAAAAATTTTGCCACAAGTTACTAATAATTTTCCGCTTGTTTTATAGAAAGAAAATCATTAATATTGAATTATGAAACAATTAAAAAAGTTAGTTGTTGTTTTTTTGATGACAAAAATTTTTCTTCCTGTTTTTTGTCAGGGATACGGCTCTCAACAACTGATTCCCGCAGGTCACTGGGTGTATGATTCTATAAATACACTTTGTCTTGAAACAAAATTTCTTTCTATTGCAGATAATGCGCCTTTGAGCGTAAAAGAACTTAAGTTTTATTTGTCACTTATAGATTATGACAGTCTTTCTGATGGCGGAAAACTTCTTTATGATAAAACTTTTGCTTATCTGAATCAGGAAAAATTCACAATTAATTTGCATCCCGTAAAAATTGGCTTGAATCTTTTTGTGAATCCGACTGTTCTTGTCCGAAGTAATGATGAAATTGAATGGTCTATAGGAACTGATTATACAGGAAAGAGAACTGCAAATATTGAATCTGATGAACTTAAAGAATCCGTTCTTATGAAGGATGGTTATGCCGCGGAATCTTCATATACGGACAGCGATTTTTCAAAACCTTTACTTATCGTGCCTGTTACTTTTGATTTTGATGATTTATTCATCATTGAAACTCAACTTTCTATTGGAAAAAGTCAGCTTGATATGTTTGACGGTGATTATTTTAATCACAATGTTCTTACAAATCCGTCTCAGCTTGATTTTTACAATCCAAAAATTGCAAATGCTTCTGTTACGCATGTTTTTGATTCAGGCTGGGGCTTTAACCTTCATGTGGCCAGAAGCGGCCTTCAAATAGGTAATACATCTACAGGTTCTATAATTTACAATAACACCTTTGATACAAATGTTTATTTTCATACAGAAGTTTTTTCCCGTCAGTTTAAGTATGAAATGAACGTAATAGAAATAAATCATACAGATAACGAAGAAAAGTTTATGTACCTGCATTCAATGGAAATTATTCCGTGGAAGTGGCTTAAACTTGGCTTTCTGGAAGGAACACTTATTAACGGCGGATTTTCGTTACGCTACATGAACCCGCTGATGATTCTTCATTCGTTTGGAACCTGGACAGAACTTAATTCTGACTGGGAAGAAGATGTGTATGGTCAGGCTCATACATGTGCCTATATGGGACTTAGCCTTGAACTTCTTCCTTGCCGTAATACCCGCATTTATGTTTTGTATGCTCAGGACGAAATGCAGCCTCCTAATGAACTTACAAGTGATGAAGGCAGAGCTTATCCAGATGGCTGGGGGTATCAGGGTGGTATAGAAGTAAAAATTCCTGAAAAGCACGGCGGATGGTATGCTGCGGGATTTGAAGCAATTTATACAACCCCATTTTTGTACATAAAACAGGCTAAAGAGTGGTCTTTGTACAGTTACCGCTATAATATGCAGAGTAATGGTTCTGTGCCGCTTTGTTCCTGGATTGGAACTCCGTTTGGACCAGATTCAATTGGATTTCAGGCAAAATTCGGATATAATAGACCTGAAAAGTGGAGTGTAGAAGGAAATTATCTTTTCTTAGCTCACGGAACTAATTCGTTTGGGATTTTTAGTAAATACAGTACATATACTGATTCCAAAGGAAATGAATATATGTACAACAGCTATTATCCAACTGTCAAATTATATACTGGTGAGGTTTCTGCCGATGAGGCTGCAAATATTGCCCGAGATTTTAAGTTGACAGGAACCGTTCAGTTTACAAATCAGATTGCAGTTAAAGGAAAGTATGTCTTTAATAATCATTTTTCTGCAAACGGGCAGCTGATGTACGAGTTTGTATTTAATAATGGTAATATAAGTGGAAATTTTCAGCAGGGCATGGAGCTTGCATTAGGCTTGAACTGCTCTTTATTTTAATAAAATGTAGGAATGTTTATGAAAAAAATAGCATTACTTGGATTAATTCTTTTATCTTTTTCTGTAAATGTTTTTGCTCAGAAGAATATTTCTGTAAGTATTTATGATGATATTTATGAAATTATTGAGCAGTCACAGCTGAAAGGACTTTGTTCAACAATCAGCGGTGCAAAACCATATACAAGACAGCAGATTAAAAAAGCAATCAATGAAATTTACGACAGCGGTTATGAACTTTCTGACCGCGAAGCAAAGATTCTTGGCTTTTATGTTGATAAAATGCGCGCTAATGAAGAAGTAAAAAATAATGTTTTTCATGCCAGCGTAAAAAATGATAATCCAGATATGCCGCTTTCAATTAACTACAACTTTGGTTTTGAAATGGTTGGCTCAATGGGTGTTTACAACGAAAGCTCCTATAAAAACTATCTCTTTGAACTTATTCCAAGTTTTACTTTTGAAGGTGATTTAACAAATCTCTTTTCTTACAATGTTTTTGCTTTTTTTGACGGAACAAAAGCGAGCCTGGTTGATATGGGT
>JAILHD010000012.1 GCA_024696155.1 Treponema sp.
CGTGCCGACTCCGTTTCTGGTAAGCTTCAAATTGAATGTGCTATTTTTACCACTCAGCTGGGACTTCTTGCAGAGTCAGAAGGTTTTAAGCAGGCGCTAGCTGCTCACGTTCACTTCTGAGTTTTTCGGGAGTTTTTCCAAAGGTCTTTTTAAATTCACGGATAAAAACCTTGTAGTTTGTAATGCCGCATTCTTCAAGGATTACAGAAATCTTCTGGTTTGAGTTTTGCAGTATCTGATAGAACGCAGAAATTCTAAGCGACATAAGGTATTCGTTGAAGGTCATGTCGGTGTACTTTTTAAAAAGGCGGCACATGTGCTCAGGCGAAACGTTGATAATTTGGGCAGCTTCCTTTAGCGAGATTTTATTACGGAATTCCTTTTCAACATAGGCCATTACTGGTGAAATACGGTTGATTCCGTAATAGGATGCAGAAGTGCTCTTTTTATTTTCAAGCTGATAAGAGTTCAAAAGCTGGTAAAAAAAATCATAAAAAAGCGAAATGAACTTAACCCGGTTTTCCTGATTCTGATCATCAACAAATTTAAGCATTTTCTTTAAATATGAAAAAAGTTCTTCTGCCTCAGAGTCAGAAAGTTTTTCCTTAAATACGACATTTTCAATCTCTTCGTAAATTCCTTCAAAGGCACTAAGGGGAACCTGCAGCAGGATGTATTTTGCATGACCGCAGAGCTTAGATGAATGAATAACTTCGGAATTTACTATTATCATATCTCCTTCAGAAAGAAGATATTTTCTCTGTTCAACCTTGAAATCAATTTTCCCTTCCAGTACGTAAAGCAGCTCTATGTGGTTGTGCCAGTGAAAAGGGGAGTAAAAATTTACGTCATCTACTACTTCAAAGCGGATTGAAAACTGAAGGGCAAAATGGCGTTTGTGAAGGATGTTTTCATGTTTGTATTCATTCATATCAATAATATACACGTTAAATTAATAATTAGCTACTTTTATTAGCTTAAATATCAAAATCGACAAATTAGATGGCATTTTTGTCCGTTGAAGAATTAAGAGTTAGTGGTAGAGTTGAATAAGTAAAGCTAAAAAACACCGCCCGTTCTGACCGGCGGGTTTACACTGGAGGAAAAAATGAAAAAAAGTAATCAGGTAAAATTCGCAGTTATGCTGTTTGGAATTATGGGTGCATTGATTTCCTGTTCGGGAAAGGGGCAGAAATTGAAGCTTGAAAGCGGGGTAGCGCTTGGTGCTGTTTCTGTTCCTGACAGCAATTTTTGTATTGCACAAACAGAAATAACTCAGGAATTTTATGAGGCTGTAACAGGTGAAAATCCATCTCAGGCAAAGGGGGCAAAACTCCCGGTAGAATCGGTAAGCTGGTACGACTGCCTTGTTTTCTGTAATAAACTTAGCATGCTTTTAGGAAAGACTCCATGCTATAAGGTAAATGGAAGTACAAATCCTGCTGATTGGGGTTATACTCCTCATCAGGGAACTATAATTGAATCAGAAATTCAGTTTGATGCAGGGGCCGACGGATTTAGGATTCCAACAATGGAAGAATGGGATGTTGCAATCAAGGGCGGTGAAAATTATACCTATTCAGGAAGTGATGATCTTGATTCTGTAGCATGGACAGACTGTAACAGCGGCGGCAAACTTCACGAAGTTGCACAATTAAAACCTAATGCTTTTGGTATTTATGATATGTCGGGCAATGTTTTTGAATGGGTATGGAGCGTTCGTCCAGATACAAGCAGATATGTTCGCGGAGGAAGTTTCTTTGATGCAGCTCGTGCCGGAAAATGCACAAACAAAGAACTGAATTATGCTTCAAGACAGATGAAAAGCTTTGGTTTCAGAATTACCTGGAACAAGCCGGAGGAGGATATAAAAGCTTAAAAAAAATTGTTATTTTTATACAAAAAATCATTGCTTTCCTGAAATTTCAGACCTATAATCAGTTTTAGGAATGGCAAATATAATAAAATGTTATAAAACTATAATACTGACTAGTACGAAGGGGGGGGAGTACTAGAAGAGCTAAAAAATTTACATAGTCTCATAAGAACATAGAAAAAAGGATGCTTTCTTTGCCTGATGAAATATTGTCGGCTAAGGGAAGCATTCTTTATTTATTTTAAACTGTAATTTTCGTCAAAGTCCCGTCAGTGTGTGGAACCATCACTATTACATCTGATGTTACAAGCGTTACTGCCACAAAAGGATCTAATGCACCTTACAGCATAGGAGCAGGCTACCAGAGCACATGCGGTACCGTTACCATTGGTGGAACTGAGGGAGCCATTACGGAAAGCCCATACACATATCCAACTTCAAACTAATTCTGTCGTAACTGCGTGAGGGATAGTAGCAGCAGCCCGAAAGGGCTGTTCCGAAGCGAAAGCGGAGGAATGGAGCGCGGGTAGCGCGGAACGGCGGAAAGCCCG
>JAILHD010000017.1 GCA_024696155.1 Treponema sp.
TCACTGCGGGTAACAATGATATCAGGATGAATTCCCACAGCCATGATTTCTTTTACAGAATGCTGAGTTGGCTTAGACTTAAATTCATCTGAACCGCTGATGTATGGAACAAGACATACGTGAATAAAAAGACAGTTACGGCGGCCTACTTCGAGTGCTAACTGACGGATTGCCTCTAAGAACGGCTGGCTTTCAATATCACCGATTGTACCACCAATCTCTACAATACTAACATCTGCACCAGAAACTTCTGCATTTTTAAGAATAAAATCTTTGATTTCGTTTGTTACGTGCGGAATAATCTGAACTGTCTGGCCCAGGTATTCGCCCTGACGTTCTTTGTTTAAAACGTTCCAGTATACGCGTCCGCTGGTGAGATTTGAATATTTTGTAAGGTTTTCATCAATAAAGCGTTCGTAATGTCCAAGGTCAAGGTCAGTCTCTGCACCATCGTCGGTAACAAAAACTTCTCCGTGCTGGAACGGGCTCATCGTACCAGGGTCAACGTTCATATATGGGTCAAGTTTTTGTGATGCTACTTTTAGTCCCCGGCATTTTAAAAGGCGTCCAAGTGATGCTGCTGTAATTCCTTTTCCAAGCCCCGATACAACTCCACCAGTTACAAAAATAAATTTAGTCATAATATAAAATTCTCCAATAAAAAAGGCGCTCATTCCATCCGGCGACAGTAATGCCGTAAGATCGAATGAGCGCCCTTGCTCTTCTTTTTACAATATTATTTATAATGGTTTTACCTATTAATTGTCAATAATTATAAAAACGGGTATTCAGGATAATTTAATAAAACTAAAAAATTTTATAAATACTGTTGACACATTTTTTTTAAAATTGTATACATAAGACATCAAACGACAAAGGGGTCGCAGAAATGTTATTTCTGCGACCTTTTTTCTTTATAACGGCGATGAGGTCGGGCAAGGTGCGAAGTGCACCGCATTTTGTCTGAACTCATCGCCTTTTTACTTTAACACATACGGGGCGTTGCGGGGTGCCCCCGCAGAAGGGGTAGCGGAAAAGCAACGCTTTGGAGCGAGGGATGTAGGTCGAGCAAACTATAAAAAAAAGTCCAGTGGACTCTTTTTTATAGTTTGTACAATCCTATTTTCCTCCTAAGGAGATCTTATGAGTGAAGTTTGGAGCGTGTGGTTCCTGATTGGTGCGGCACTGGTATTCTTTATGCAGTGCGGCTTTGCGATGGTTGAAACCGGATTTACCCGGGCAAAAAATGCAGGAAACATCATCATGAAAAACCTGATGGATTTCTGTATTGGTACACCAATGTTTATGCTTCTTGGTTTTGGCTTAATGATGAGCGAAAACTATCTGTTTTGTTTTATTGGAAAACCAAATATGCAGCTGTTTACAAACTTTGCAGAAAATGACTGGTCTAGTTTTGTGTTCAACCTGGTATTCTGTGCTACTGCGGCAACAATCGTTTCTGGTTCTATGGCAGAACGCACAAAGTTCAGTGCATACTGTATTTATTCTGCAATCATCAGTGCTGTAGTTTATCCTATTGAAGCTGGCTGGGTATGGAATCCTCAGGGTTGGCTTGTTCAGCTTGGTTTCGTAGACTTTGCCGGTGGTGCTGCAATTCACTCAGTTGGTGGTACAGCTGCTTTGATTGGTGCTATCTTCCTTGGCCCTCGTATTGGTAAGTATGATTATGATAAGGATGGTAAGGTAACTAAGGTTCACGCTATTCCTGGTCACTCTTTGACTCTTGGTGCACTTGGTACATTTATCCTCTGGTTTGGTTGGTACGGATTCAACGGTGCTGCTTGTACTCAGCTTTTGGGCGTTGGTGGTCTTGCAGCAGTTTTCACTACTACAACAATTGCTCCTGCCGTTGCAGCTGTTACAACAATGTTCTTTACCTGGTGCAAGAATGGTAAGCCTGATGTTTCTATGACTTTGAACGCTTCTCTGGCTGGTCTTGTTGCTATTACTCCTACTTGTGCTACTGTTGATGCTTTGGGTGCAACAATTATTGGTGTGGTTGCCGGTATTATTGTAGTAGTTGTAGTTGAAGGTCTTGATGTTAAGCTTCACATTGATGACCCGGTTGGTGCTGTTGGTGTTCACCTTGCAAACGGTATCTGGGGTACTTTGAGTGATGGTTTGTTCAACGTTGAAAGCGGTGTATTCTACGGCGGCGGATTTGGTCACCTTGGTGTACAGACTCTTGGTGAGTTCACAATTGTTGCATGGACAGCAGTTTGTATGCTGATTGTCTTCAGCCTTATCAGAAAGTTCCATGGTCTTCGTGCAAGCCGCGAAGAAGAAGTAATTGGTCTTGATAAGCTTGAACACGGTATTGCTTCTAGTTATGCAGGATTCATTATGGCTCCTCAGGTAATGACAGAAGGTGAAACTGGTGTTGGCGGTCTTAGTGCTGGCGCTTCTGCTAGTGTAGGCGATGTTCCTGTGGAAAAGGCTGTTCCTGTTGCAAAGGGTACAACTCGCCCGGATGCAAAGTTCCACATGGTTACAATTGTTACACGTCCAAGCAAGTTCGACGAGCTTAAGCATGCAATGAACGACATCAACGTAACTGGTATGACTGTTGCAAATGTAATGGGTTGTGGTGTTCAGCACGGAAATACAGAAAAGTATCGTGGTGTCCCAATTGAAATGACTCTTCTTCCAAAGATTAAGGTTGATATCGTAGTAAGTGAAGTTCCTGTTGAACTGGTTGTTACAGCTGCTAAGGAAGTTCTTTACACTGGCCACATTGGTGACGGTAAGATCTTTGTTTACGATGTTCAGAACGTAATTAAGGTTCGTACTGGCGAAGAAGGCTACGAAGCTTTGCAGGATTAGATGATAATAGCAGAATCGTAGAAAACTAAGTATTAAAGTTTTCTACAATCTGGCTCCCAGTCGCAAAACACGTGTCAAAACCGCGCGATATCGCGCTACATGCTACTTGTGGCAAAGTAACTATTAGCCGTACCGCTTTCGCGGTACTCCACAAGTAGAATGTTTTTGCCACGTATTTTGCTCCTTCGCGCCAATTCAACTAAAATTGATTATAATGCGGAATTTCTGCATTATAATCTAATATTCGATAGTACTACTATCACAGAACCTCAGAAATCATTATAATGGTATGGTTAAACTAATGATTTTTGAGGTTTTTTAATGGATACACAAATCAAACAACGCAACTCATTCTCTGGCTCTTTAGGCTTTGTCCTGGCTTCGGCAGGCAGTGCAGTGGGCTTGGGAAATATCTGGCGTTTCCCTTATTTAGCTGCAAAAGATGGCGGTGGACTCTTTCTCTTTGTTTATCTTATTCTTGCAGTAACATTTGGTTTTGCACTTCTTATTACAGAAATTGCAATCGGACGTAAGACTCAGGAAAGTCCGCTTACAGCTTATAAAAAAATTAATCCTAAGTGGGGATTTTTAGGTATTTTTTCTTTTATAGTTCCTTTCCTTATTTATCCATACTATTGTGTAATTGGCGGATGGGTACTTAAATACGCATTCTCATATCTTGCTTTTCAGGGATCTGTTACTGTAGAAAATGGTTTCTTTGGAAACTTTATTACTTCTCAGTGGCAGCCAATTTTCTACACAATTATTTTTGCATTCCTTAGTTTTGTGATTGTTTACAAAGGAATTGAGCGCGGAATCGAACGATATTCAAAAATTCTTATGCCTGTTCTTGTTTTAATCGTTGTATTTATTGCTTTTTATTCATTGTTTATTTCGAATACAGATGATGCAGGTGTTACAAGAACTGGACTTCAGGGTGCAGCCGTTTATTTTATTCCGAATTTTGAAGGACTTACTTTTAAAGGCTTTTTAGGAGTCTGTCTTACTGCTATGGGACAGCTTTTCTATTCTCTTTCAATCGCTATGGGAATTATGATTGCTTATGGTTCTTATATGAAGAAGGGCGGAAACCTTGCAAAAGCTGTTAATCATATTGAAATTTTTGATACAGGAATTGCTATTCTTGCAGGTATGATGATTGTTCCGGCTGTTTACGTATTCTCTGGAAAAGAAGGAATGTCTGCAGGTCCAGGCCTTATGTTTATCACTCTTCCAAAGGTATTCAATTCTCTTGGAAACATTGGAGAGTTTTTGGGACTTATTTTCTTTGTAATGGTATTGTTTGCGGCCCTTACATCAGCAGTTTCAATTCTGGAAGCAATTACTTCAAGTATGATTGATAAGTTCCAGTGGAGTAGAAGGCGTTCTGCTGTAGTTATGGCAGCTGCAACTTTTATTGTTTCTATAATTGTTTGTCTTGGCTACAACGTATTCTATTTTGAACTGAAACTTCCTAACGGTTCTACAGGTCAGATTCTTGATATTCTTGATTACTTCAGCAATATCATCCTTATGCCTATTACAAGCTTACTTACTTGTATTCTTATCGGCTGGGTTACAAAGCCTAAATTCCTTATTGATGAAATTACAAGAAACCGTGAAAAATTTGGCCGAAAAGGACTTTATATTGTTATGATAAAGTTTGTAGCACCAGTTTTGCTGTTCGTAATTCTTCTTGCAGGAATGGGATTGTTCTAATTGAAATATTTTACTTAATATGGTAAATTAAACTATTAATTCAGTAATCTAATTTTATATAAGGAGTTCCCCATGTCAGGACACAGTAAATGGGCGACAATTAAACACGCTAAAGGAATCGCCGACGCAAAGCGCGGTAAGATTTTTACAAAATTCATTAAGGAAATTTCTATTGCTGCACGTATGGGTGGTGGTGATCCTAACTCTAACCCACGTCTCCGTACAATCATCATTAAGGCTCGCGCTGCCAACATGCCTAAAGACAACATCGAGCGCGCAATCAAAAAAGGTACTGGTGAAGACGGTGCAACATCTTACGAAGAATTAGTATACGAAGGATACGCTCCAGGTGGAGTTGCTGTAATGGTTGAAGTTCTTACAGATAACAAAAACCGTGCTGCTGCTGATATCCGTAACATCTTTACAAAGAACGGCGGAAACTTGGGAACTACTGGTTCTGTTTCTCGTATGTTCCAGCGCAAAGGTACAATCGAATATGATGCAGAAAAAGTTTCTGAAGACGAAGTAATGGAAGTTGCTTTGGAAGCAGGTGCTGACGATATCGTAAACGAAGACGGAGTTATTACTGTAACAACTTCTCCAGATGCATTCGCTGCTGTTGCAGATGCATTGAACGAAAAAGGCTTTGAATCACTTTCAGCTGATGTTGGTCTTGTTCCAGATGCTTACCAGCCAGTTGACAAAGATACAGCTGCTAAAGTTCAGAAGATGATTGATAAACTTGAAGACAACGACGATGTTCAGAACGTTTATCATACAGCTGAATTCCCAGATGATTTTGAACCAGAAGAGTAATCTTCAGTTCTGAATTGTAAGAGTCCGCTTTTTATGGCGGACTTTTTTGTTTTTGGCACGGATAGTGTGTGGATGTGCTGAGTTTTTTTTAGACACGGATGAACGCGGATAAACACAGATAGGACACAGATATATTATAGGCAGATGATTAATAAAGAAGGGGATTTTGAAGCCCTGCCGGGAACGGTAAAACAAGCGGAGTTTTCTCAGAAAAAAATAAAGCGTGTTCTTGGAATTGATCCTGGGCTTGCGAATACAGGTTTTGGCGTTGTGGACTTTTGCAATGGAAAATACCGCATGGTAAGTTACGGCTGCATTACGACAAAAGCCGACCAGCCGCATGGGGAGCGACTCCTTACAATTTATAATCGCCTTTGCGCAGTAATCGATGAGTTTAAGCCTGATGAAGCGGGAATGGAAACCCTCTTTTTTGCAAAAAACGTAACCTCGGCCATGGGGGTTGCAGAAGCAAGGGGTGTGGTAACTTTATGTCTTGCCCAGCACTGCATAAAACTTGGAGAATATCAGCCTAATCAGATTAAGCAGGCAGTTACAGGTACAACAAAGGCAGATAAGGAACTTGTGGAACGCTACGTAAAAATTCTTTTAGGTCTTAAAACTGAACCAAAGCCTGATCATGCCGCCGATGCCTTGGCCGGTGCAATTACTCATCTTCATTTTTCAAATTCTTTTTGATAAAATAAAAGTATGTTCAACTCAATTACTGGAATCATAACAGCAAAATTTCCTAAGCAGCTTTTTTTGGATAATAACGGGATTGAATGGGATATTTGTGTTCCTGATTCAAATCTGGAACTCCTTCCTCCTGTTGGCAACGAGGCAAAGGTTTATACCTGGCTACAGCATACAGAAAATCTTATGAGCCTTTATGGTTTTGCAAGTACAGAGGAACGCTCTGTATTCTTAGATCTTTTAAAAGTTGACGGAGTTGGACCAAAAGGCGCTGTAAAAATTATGAGTTCGGTTTCCAGCGGCCGCTTAAATGACGTTCTTGAACGAGGGGACGTTGAAATGCTGGAAAAAATCCCTGGCGTTGGTAAAAAAACAGCTGCCAAAATGATGCTTGCCCTTAAAGGAAAACTAAAACTTTCTGAATCAAATTCTTCTATAAATATACAGTCTGCAACACCATATTCTGATGTTGTGGCTTCTCTTGTAAGCATGGGCTACGATAAGCGTCTTGTTGAACAAAAAGTCAGCCAGCTTGCAGAAACAATTTCATCTCAATCTGATTTTGCTTCAAAAAATCAAAAAGACCGCGAAGATTTGATTTTCCGCCGCGCTATTGTAGAATTGGCCTAATAATTCACTTTTTTTTTTTGCATTATAAAAATTCCGGGTTTATAATTATATGAGAAAAAATGTTCTCACACTGTTAGTCAGGCTTGTGGGGCAACATAGGAGTGGATTATGAAAGTTAAACTGTCTTTTAAGATAGGTTCCCTTATTGCAATTTCTATTCTTCTTGCTTCAGTTTCAGTTACATTTATTTCTACTAGAATTGTTGCTGATGAAGTTGCAAAAATAACACTGGATAATCTGGATACAACAGAAAGCGGAGTTATGAACACCCTGGACGACTGGAGAGAACAGCTTAAGTTTTCTGCGCTTGTTCTTGCAGATAAAACGCGTCTGGCTAATGCTCTTGTAAACGAAGATTATACAACTGCTAATAGTCTTGCAGTAGAGCAGAAAAAAACTCTGGATATTGACTATCTTTTAGTTACAGACAGAAATGGCCGCATAATTGGTGGTAATGGCGGTGTTGGAAAGAATCTTTCTAATTGTTATGCAGTCAAACGTGCGCTTGCAGGTAATGTTGAATTTTCTTACGAATCTAATGATATATGGCCATACAGTATAGTTACCGCTTATCCTGTAAAACAGAACGGTAGAGTAGTTGGTACTGTAGTTGGTACTTTTAGTATGTCTGATGGTGAATTTGTAGATATAATAAAAAAATCTTTTGGAGTTGAATGTACAATTTTTGAAAGTAACAGTCGTGTTTCTACAACACTTGGTGCAAATCTTATAGGAACAAAGCAGGATAATCAGACTATTGTAAATACAGTTCTTAATAACAGCAGTCGTTATGATGGAACTGCAACAATTGCCGGTAAAAACTATTTATGTGTTTATGCGCCTCTTAAGAATGATAATGGTGATACAACAGGTATGGTTTTTGTTGCAAAGTCAACTCAGGTTGTTTTTTCAATTATGAACCAGATTTTGAAGATTGTAATTCCAGTTGTTACAGGACTTGTTCTTGTTCTTTGTGTAATTGCTACAATTATTTTAAGACGCCTCTTAAAGCCTCTTAAGGGTGTAAAAAATACCTTGAATGAAATTTCTAACGGTGATGCAGATCTTACACAGCGTATTCCATTGACTTCTCAGGATGATATTGGTGATGTTGTAATTGGATTTAATACATTTGCTGGAAAATTGCAGAATATTATTGGTGATGTAAAATCTTCTAAAGACGAATTGATGGTTGTTGGAGAAAATCTTTCAACAGCTACCCATGATACTGCAACTTCAATTGTTCAGATTGTTTCAAATATCGAACGAATGAAGAGTCAGATTGAAGGTCAGAATAGCAGTGTAAATCAGACTGCAGGTGCTGTAACAGAGATTGCTTCAAATATTGATAGCCTTGGTCGCATGGTAGAAACTCAGTCTAGTGGTGTTACACAGGCTTCTGCTGCGGTAGAACAGATGATTGGTAATATTTCATCTGTAAATACATCTATGGATAAGATGGCGCACTCATTTGATGATCTTCGTTCTAATTCTCAGGTGGGAATTGGTAAACAGAAGGCTGTAAATGATCGTATTGAACAGATTGAAACTCAGTCACAGATGCTGCAGGAAGCAAACGTTGCAATTTCTTCTATCGCAAGTCAGACAAACCTACTTGCCATGAACGCCGCAATCGAAGCTGCTCATGCTGGTGAAGCAGGAAAAGGATTTGCCGTAGTAGCAGATGAAATCCGTAAACTTTCTGAAACTTCTACAGCTCAGTCAAAGACAATTGGTGATCAGCTTAATAACATTAAGGAATCTATTGGAGAAGTTGTTGCTGCAAGTTCTGAAGCAAGTATTGCCTTTGAAGCAGTTTCTAAGAAACTTGAAGAAACAGATGCTCTTGTAATGCAGATTAAGTCGGCAATGGAAGAGCAGAATGAAGGTTCTAAGCAGATTACAGAAGCTTTGCACAGTATGCAGGACAGTACTCTTGAAGTAAAGAACGCTTCTTTTGAAATGGAAGAAGGAAACAAGATGATTCTTAAAGAAGTTCAGACTTTGCAGGATGCTGCAATGACTATGAACGAGAGTATGGAGGAAATCAGCATTGGTGCAAAGAAAATCAGCGAAACTGGTACTGCACTAAAAGAAGTTTCTGACCAGATTAATGAATCAATTGATAAGATTGGAACTCAGGTAGACCAGTTTAAGGTTTAGAATTTTTGCCGAGTTTATAAACTTTGAAAGGGCAAAAATAACGCAAGGGAGTGAAGCGGGTGACAAAAACACTCTGATTGTTGTGACCGGGAGAGCGGTCAATTATATAGTTACTTTGCAACAATCAGCGTGTAGCGTGATATCGCGCGGTTTTGTACTACGCTTTACGACCGGAAGTTATTTTTGCCTTTTTTATATGTATAGGAACATTTAATAAAATCTGATAAAATAATGCTATGACCGACGAAGATTTTGGGGCAATTGTACGCGCAGACATTCAAAACCGTTTTGACGAGCAGGACAACAAGCTGCGCCCAAAAATGCTTTCGGATTTTTTAGGACAGGAAAGCATAAAAAAGAATCTTTCTACATTTATAGAAGCTGCAAAGCAGCGTCAGGAACCACTGGATCATCTTCTTCTGATCGGTCCTCCGGGACTTGGGAAAACTACACTTGCCCAGATTACGGCTAATGAACTTGGAGTTGATTTTAAGGTTACTTCGGCACCTGCACTTGATAAGCCAAAGGATTTGGCTGGAATTTTAAGTACAATCACAGAGCGAACAGTGTTTTTTATTGATGAAATTCACCGTTTAAAACCTGCAATTGAAGAAATGCTTTATATTGCAATGGAAGATTTTGAACTGGACTGGATAATCGGGCAGGGGGCTGCTGCCCGTACTGTGCGCATTCCTATTCCGCCTTTTACTCTTGTAGGCGCTACAACAAAGGCAGGAAGTGTAAGTTCACCTCTTCGTTCCCGTTTTGGTTTTATTCCTCGCTTTGAATTTTACACACAGGAAGAGCTTTCTAAAATCATTATAAGAAGTGCTGGAATCTTAAACGTTCAGATAGAAAAAGATGCCGCTTTGCTTCTTGCACAATGCTGCCGGGGAACCCCACGTGTTGCAAACAGAGTGCTTCGCCGAATGAGAGACTTTGCTCAGGTTCAGGGAAGTGGCTGCATTACTGTCCAGACTGTTGATGACGGTCTAAGAAAACTTGAAATTGATGAGCTTGGTCTTGAAAAGGCTGACCGCGACATACTTAAGTCTATAATCGAAAACTTTGGTGGAGGGCCTGTTGGGGCAGAAACTCTTGCAATCAGCATTGGAGAAAGTATTGATACTCTGGAAGATTACTATGAGCCATACCTGATTCAGTGCGGACTTTTACAGAGAACTCCACGCGGCCGTATGGTAACTGCAAAAGCTTATTCCCATCTGGGACT
>JAILHD010000028.1 GCA_024696155.1 Treponema sp.
TTTGCGTCAATGTACTCTTTCATTTCTTCGTGAGTCATTGTATCAACCGGCTTTCCAGGATCTTTATCCGGGTTAGCTGCAACAAAGTCTTCGATAAGTTTATCTGCGCGGTGACGAGCCTGACACTCCAGACAGTCAATCATAGGATCAGAAAAGTGATCAACGTGACCAGAAGCCTTCCATGTTGTGTGGTGTTGGAAAATTGCTGAATCAAGTCCAACAACATCATCATGAAGCTGAGTCATGTAATGCCACCATTCGTTCTGAATGTTTCTTTTGAATTCTACGCCAAGAGGACCGTAATCCCATGCGCCGGCCTGACCGCCGTAAATTTCTGAAGCCTGATATACAAAACCACGTCTCTTACAAAGGCTGATGATTTTGTCCAACGTACATGCATGTGTGTCTTTTGTGTCTGCCATTTTTAACATTCCTTTTGCGACGCCGGTTTGCGCCGCGTGAATTAATATAATGGTGAAAAGATAGCATAAAATTAAAAAAGATTAAATCCCACACAACTTTCGCATAGCGAAAGTTAAATAATGGTTAAAACAATTCGGAAGTTGGAGAATGCATTACGACCATCATGGTTCGTCTACGTTTTCAAGATTTCCAAAGTCAGTATCGCCATCAAAAATCTCTTTCTTCTTTTCTGCCTCTTTTGCCATAACAATTGCAGACATATCGATTACATTAGGATAATTTGTCATATCCTTCATCATTGTATTTTTAGCGTGAATATCAAACTTTTTAATCAAAACTGTATGAATAAATTTTCTGATCGCTTCCTTGTATCTTAGCGGCATGGCATTTGTAAACAAAAAGACTGCAGTACTGTCCATAATACGGAATACAACAGAAGGACATACAATAGTTGTTCGCCCAAACGTAAATGAAATATTATTAAATACTGCGTTTTCCTTAAAAAGAGGAGCACTTCTTTCATCAAAAGTACAGGCAAAGCCTACAGAACTGATGTTATTAATCTGGATTTCGTAAAGTTTATTGTCATCAATAAAGCAGGCAGAAACCACATTAATATCTTTACAATCCAGACGTATATATTTACGGTTACCTTTTGCACCGTTAATTTCCAGAATTTTTTGAAAGTTTTTTAGAAGTATAGCTGTTGAAGAACTTATTATTTGAAAACCGCACTGTAAAGTCAAATGTTCCAGAAAAAGCTGCTGGTCACTTGTAGTTGCGCGTTCAGAAACAACTCCAACAAAGATTGTACGTAAAACAGGATCTTCTCTAAAAGAAAGAATATAGTTAAACCACTGCTTAAAAGTCATAGTGTGATCTATGTTTATAAACAGCATGGCATCTTTATTTTCTAAAAGTATAGGTTTAGTAGTAGGTATATCTGGAAGAACATAAATCTCATATTCTTCGTCCCGAAGAGGCTCTATAATACCCTTATCAAATGAGAGAGGTGGATTTAAGAAGAAAACCTTTCTACCAAACTTGGGGTTTTCTCTAGAAGGAGCTTCATTTTCTTCACTCATAGCCAGTTTAAATGATAACACAACTTGTTATAATTGACAAAGAATTTTTTCTACCTCGTCCGGGCACTTATTAAAGAACTCTTCTATGCGGCCCCGTAAATCTTCGTTATCTTTTGCATTCAAAAACTGAGTCTGGGCATAGTGTGCAAACTTAAAATTGTTGCAAAAATATGTAAAAAAGCGCTGAAGTCTTGTTTTCCAGAACTCCACAGGCTGATATTTTTCTACATCTGCAATGTAATCAAGTGCAAGCTGTTTCATATTTACGGTAATCGGTCCGCCTTCGTTTTTTAGCTGACGGAAAATCCACGGTTTTTGTACACAGGCACGGGAAATCATTACGCCTTTTACATCTGGCGCTAAGGAGAGGGCATTTTTTAGGCTTGCTTCGTCCTTAACGTTGCCGTTTAAATAAACCGGCATATTGGGATAGCGTTCACAAAGCTTCTGGCAGTAAAAATATCTGGCAGGACGTGAAAGTTTTTCTTTTTTTGTACGCGGGTGAAGAGTCAAAAGCTCTACTCCGTTTGCAACAAGCATATCGCAAAAAGCAAAAAATCCGTCGTCTGTAAAGTTATCGTCCCCAAGACGTAATTTTACGCTAAAACGCTTTTTCATTTCAGAACCGGCAGTTTTATTCCATTCTTCCACTACTCTTCCAACGCGCTTTACCATTTCTTCTGTTTCTGCAATCGGCTTAAGCATCCACGCAATGCCTGCTCCATAACGATAGATATCCGGCGCAGAACACCCCATGTTAATATCAAGTCCAAGTCCTGGAAGTGCACACAAAACTTCTGCAGCCTTTTCCATATGTTCTGCATCGTGCCCCGTAAGTTGCCATACAACCTTTTGCGGCACAGGCGCAGGATCAATATAAAATTTTTCAAACTGGCCGCCGGTAAGCAAAGTGCCAGCATTAATCATTTCTGTAAAATATTCATCACATCCGCCAAACTTTTCTATTAAAATTCTAAATGCAGGATGAGAAATAGTCGCCATTGGACCGCTTATCAATTTCATGCTTCTAGTGTATATTTTTTTTATGAATTATGAAATTGAATTAAAGGCTCATGTAAAAAATCGCGCAGAAGTTATAGAAATTCTAAATAAAACGGGAACCTATCTTGGTCACACAGAAAAAAAAGATGATTATTATCATTTTGAACTTGCTGATGGTCATACCGCCCCAGACGGACGAAACTTTCTTTCTTCCAGAATAAGAAAAGAAACTTTAACTTTAGCCGGAAAAACTTCTTCAACCTGCTATTTTACCTACAAACGCAAAGAAATTAAAAAAAATGAAGACGGCACAGAAATAGAAGTAAACGAAGAAAATGAATTTACGACTGACGATGCTTCTGCGCTGGAATTATTTTTTAAGGATCTAGGCGCTGTAATCGACATTCATAAATCAAAATCTGTTGAGCAGTGGAATGTAACCTGCGGTACAGAAACTGCCCACGTAGAACTCTGCAACGTTCCGCCTTTGGGAGATTTTCTGGAAATAGAAATTATAAAGAGCCAGAATGACGAGGCAACGGTAAAGGCTGCTAAAAAAGTGATTGAAGGCATTTTTACCACCTGCAAAATCAGCCTTGATCAGATTGAAGCCCGCTATTACCGCGACATGCTAAAAAATTATTCTCCGCGCAAATAACAGGCAGACACAGGAAACTCAAAATAAGTTTCCGGGAACGGTTCATTTTTTAGCGTAAAATGCCACCATTCACAATCCAGCGGTAAGAAGCCGTTACGCACCATCACATTTTGTAAAATCATCCTGTTATTGTATTGTTCAGCGCTGATTTCCTTGCAATCTGGATGTGAACGCTCGCTGAATAAATCAAAAGGGCTTCCCATATCAACTTCTTTTCCTGTCTTCATGTCTAAAAGAGTTAAATCAACAGTGCTTCCGCGGCTGTGACTGGAACGTTTTGCAATATAGCCTCTGTCAAAAAGTTCCTGCTTTGCAATATCGGGGTAAAAATAGGGTTTCATGCGGATATCATGATCTTCTATTGCCCATAGCATAAAATGCTTAACCGCACTTACAGGTCTGTAGGCGTCAAAAACTTTTAAGCGGTAGCCTTGAACAATCATTTCGTTGCTTACGGCTTTTAAGGCACGGGCGGCTTCTTTTGTAAGCAGTGCAACAGGCTCTTCGTATCCGTCAATTCTGTCACCAATAAAATTAAAAGTCGAATAATAGCGGATTTCCTGCACAATTTGCGGTACAAATTCTGCAAGCACCACAAAATCAGAAGCATCAGATTCAAGTCTGTCTGGTTTTAAACTCATACAAATAGTATAACACGGAATGCAAAATATAAAAAAAATCTTTGAAATAGCAGAAATATCATATTACAATATGTTATATAATGAAATTAATTGAAGAAGCCATTATTTATGCAACTATCATGCATCAGGGAAAAGTTCGAAAACTTCATAACATTCCTTACATTCTGCATCCTATGGAAGTAGCCCAGATTCTTGCAACAATCACAGAAGACGAAGAAATTATTACTGCAGGAATTCTGCATGATATTGTAGAAGACACAGACGGGTCAATGGAAGAAATTGAAAGCCGTTTTGGAAAGCGGGTTGCCTTTCTTGTTTCTTCTGAATCAGAGCCAAAATATCCGGGAGAAGATAAATCAGATACCTGGAAGCGCCGAAAAGAAGACTCACTTGTTGTGTTAAAAAACAGTACAGATATTGGTGTAAGAATGCTCTGGCTGGCAGATAAGCTGGCAAACCTCCGCTCAATTGCCCGAAGTTATTCTGAGCAGGGCGATGAAATGTGGAAAAAACTTCATCAGACAGACCCAAAGATGCATCAATGGTATTACAAGAACATTGCAGAAACAGTGGAGCTTTCTCTTAATAAAACAGGTGCCTTCAAAGAGCTGATTAAACACATCAACTTTATTTGGCCAGGCACCTTTGATTCAGAAAAGACCCGATACAAGAAGTATAAGGAAGTTTCAATTGAAGGCTGCAAGCAGATTGGTCGTGGTGCAAAAGGCGAAGTCTATCGCTATGACGACGAGCTTGTTATTAAAGTATTCAATGAAAACAACACCTACCATGATGTAGAAAAAGAAATTGCTTCCAGCCGCAGGGCATTTATTCTTGGAATTCCTACTGCAATCTCTTTTGGTATTGTTTCTGTAGGAAATCAGTATGGCGCAATGTATGAACTTCTGGATTCAGAAACCATTTCTCAGAATATTGCACGCGCACCAAGTCAGGTTGAAGCTTACGCAAACATAATGGCAGATCTTGCCCTTTCCATCCATAAAATTGAAGTTGATAAAAACGAGTTTCCTCCAGTTTCAGAGCGACTTATAAACTATGTAGAAGGCGGAATTGCACACGAAGATGAAAAACTTGCCGCAAAATACATCCAACTCATAAATAAACTTTCAGAACGCAATACAATGCTTCACGGTGACTTCCACACAGGAAACGTATTCCTCCAGAAAGGAGAACCGCTTCTAATTGACATGGACAGACTCTCTTACGGTCATCCGATCGGCGAAATAAGCGACGTTTATTATTTTTACAAGGTTCTTGGAGAAGATGATCAGATAGCTACAGAAAAGTTTATGGGCTATTCATATAAAACAGAATTAAAGTTTTACGACAGCTTTATAAAACACTACCTTGGCACAGAAGACGAAAAGAAAATTCAGGAAGTTTCAGAAAAAGCTTCTATTCTTGCCTACATGAGGCTCATAAACAAATATTACAAAAAAGGCACCCCATATGCCGAGGAAAAAGAAAAGATAAAACTGCACCTTAAAAAGATTAACGGACTGCTGGAAAAATACGACACACTGGAGTTTTAATAGCTTTTAAATAGAAAAAAAAAGTTTTACAACTCCCCTATTCCGTTTTACAATTTTTATAGGACCAGGAGCCGAATATTTATGGAGATTATAGAACATGTAGATGGTACAGTTGTTAATTACACACTTAAAGGCAGAATTGATATAAACGCGTCTCAGTCGCTGGATGTTGAGCTTTCAAAATATTCAGGCTCTCCTTTTTCGCGGACAATCATTCTTGATTTTTCGGCAGTTGATTATATTTCCAGCGCCGGAATCAGAGTTCTTCTTTCTGCGCATAAAAATCTAACCAAAAATCATGAACTTATAATCAAAAATCCAAGCAGTTTCTGCCAGCAGGTTTTTACAATAACAGGTGCAGATATTTTCCTTAGAATCGAAAACGATATATACAAATAAAAACAGCCTATATGAGAAAAAGACTCCCTGTCATCACAAAAAAACTTCTTTTTACAATTATTAGTTCAGGTGTTCTTTTGTGCACGGTTGTTTTTATAGCAGGAGTATTGTCTTTTTCGCGTCAGTTCAAAACTCAATATGATTCAAGCATCAGGGCAATTGGAGCAGCCGCCCGCGAATGCCTTTCTCCAAACGATTTTGCCACCTACATCTCTACAAAGCAAACAGACAAAAAATATGATTCCATAAACACCATCTTACAGGACTTTGTAGACAAATTTGAACTGAACGTACTCTACATTTCTTCTGTTCTGCCCCCAGACTATTCGCACATCACCTACATTTTTAATTCTGTAAAAAAAGGCGGAAAATGGAAGCCCTTTCCACTTGGTTATGAAGAAGACTATTTTGAACCAAATTACAACGCTTCTACAAAACGAGTTTTTGAAAACGGAGAAACAATAGTCCGTCATACCTTAAAAACCCGCAATGGTTCGCATATTACAGCACAGCTGCCAGTAAAAGATTCCACAGGAAAAATCATTGCAGTACTTGGTGTTCAAAAAGATATTCAGGAATTTGTAAATGCCCGCCATTCTTTCATGCTTCTTGTAATAATTGTTGAATTGATTTTTGCATTAATTTTTACGCTTATATTTACAATTGATTTTAACCGCCGCTTTATAAAGCCGATTATTCTTGTTACAAAAGAAGCCGATCACTTTGCCTCTTACGGAGGAAAACCTGGTGACATACTTCTTTCTATTAAAAATCAGGATGAAATCGGAATCCTTGCGCATACAGTTCACCAGATGGAATATGACGTTTGCCGTAACATAGAACAACTTACACAGGTTACGGCAGAAAAAGAGCGAATAAGCACAGAGCTTTCTCTTGCTGCAAAAATCCAGATGGAAATGCTTCCAAAAGAATACCCGCCCTTCCCCGAGCGCAAAGATTTTGAACTCTACGGTTCCATGTCTCCTGCAAAAGAAGTCGGCGGAGACTTATACGATTACCTTTTACTTAATGATGACCATCTGCTTCTTGTTGTGGGCGATGTTTCGGGAAAAGGAGTTTCTGCGGCACTCTTTATGGCAAAATGTAAAGTTCTTCTTGATTTGTACGCAAAACTTTCTCTTACTCCAAAGCAGATTTTTGAACGCGCAAACACACAACTTTGCAAAGGCAACGACACAGGACTTTTTGTTACCAGCTGGCTTGGAATTTTTACCTTTAGCACAGGGGAACTTTCTTCTGTAAATGCAGGTCATCCATACCCTGTATTATATAGAAAAGATGATGATAGTTTTTCTTTCTTAAAAGAAAAACCAAATCTTGTACTCGCCGGAATGGATGGAATTCCATACAATGAACATAAAATCACTCTCCAGAAAGGAGATAAGATTTTTATTTATACAGACGGCGTTACAGAAGCAACCAGCAGTAAGCTGGAATTGTTTGGCAACCAAAGACTTTTGACCGCCATGGAAAAGACAAAAAATATGGATGCACCAAAAACGCTGGAAACAATTCGTGCACAAATTGACAAGTTTACAGAAGATACCGAACAATTTGACGATATAACAATGATGAGTTTTGAATGGAGGGGTTAAAAATGGCAGAATTAACAATAGAAGCTATTGATGAAAATCTTGAGACAGCTCAGGAGTTTGTAAAAAATCAAATGAAACAGTTAAATCCTGATCCAAAAGATATTTTTCAGATAGATTTAATTGTAGAAGAAGTTTTTGTAAATATTGCTCACTATGCCTATGCACCAAACACAGGCTCTGTAACAATTACATGCAAAGCAACCAAAGCTCCCGCAAAACTTACTATTATATTTACAGATTCTGGAAAACATTTTAATCCGCTTGAAAAAGATGATCCTGATGTTACTCTTGGACTGGAAGAACGAAGCATCGGCGGACTTGGAATTTTCCTTACAAAAAAATACATGACAACAACAACTTACGACTACAAAGACGGAAAAAATATTTTTACGCTGACACGAAACTTTTAAGATTTGTAAAACTTTTTTTTATACTTTATACTAAAAATAAGAGGTACCCGCATGTTTGACAGAAAAAAATACAAATATTTTGCCCGCCAGCAGTTACAGAACAGATGGAATATTCCAGCTTTTATTACAATTATTACTGGCCTTGTAATGCTGATTTTTTCTATCCCAGAAGTTATAGAAACTTTCCGCACTCTTCCCGAGTTAGTTAATGTTGATTTTTTTAACTCAAGATCACTATCGGTTTTTATTCAGGCTTATTCTGGAAAAGGAAGTTCAGAACTGCTTTCATACATTCAGCTTGCAGTAAGCGCAATCTTTGAAATGGCAGCAATCTGCGTATATCTTAAAATGAGCCGTTCACCAGAACCAGTTCATATTTCTGATTTTTTTGACGGAATGAACAACTGGGCACGTGCAATTTTTGCAGAACTCTGGCAGTTCATCTGGGTAATGCTCTGGTCATTACTTTTTATCATTCCAGGAATTATTAAGGCAATTTCTTATTCGCAGACAATGTATATTGTAGCAGAATACAAATCTGTTTCAATTCCAAAGGCTCTCCGCATTTCTAAAATCATTACATACGGAAACAAAGCAGACCTTTTTGTAATGTATTTAAGCTTCCTTGGCTGGGCAATTCTTGCAACAATTCCAGCAGGTCTTGGCTATATCTTCCTTATTCCTTACATGAACTTAAGTTTTATAAATGCCTACCACGCAATGATGAAAGAGGCATTAGAAACAGGAAGAATTAAGCCGGAAGATTTACAGAAGCAAAAATTAGAGGATTACAATGACTAAAGACACAAAATCAGGAATTATAATTTTTAGCATACTGATTGCGCTTATTCTTGGTGTAACAGCCTTCAGCCTGCTTGGTGTAAAAAAAACATCAATAAAAATTACAGGTTCAAATAAAACAAACGAGATTGTTCTTGATAAAAATTTTGACAAAGACGTTGTAAAAGCTTTCAAAGGTGAATACGTAGCCGCAGTTTATATAGAAGGAATTATTCAGGAAGAAAACCAGAACTACAATCAAAAGTGGCTTCTTTCAACAATCAAGGAACTTAAAAATGACAGTAAAAATCAGGGAATGGTGATTTTTATGGAAACTCCGGGTGGAGCTGTCTATCAGGCTGATGAAGTTTATCTTGCTCTGCAGGATTATAAAACTTCCGGCAAAAAAGTTTTCGTTTACATGGGAAGCCTTGCAGCTTCCGGCGGCTATTATATTTCCTGTGCTGCAAACGAAATCTGGGCAAACCGCAATACCCTTACAGGTTCAATTGGTGTAATTTCTGCTCAGTTTGTTGACATTTCAAGCCTTCTGGAAGAAAAAGGAATCCGAACAAAAATCATCCATTCTGGTAAAAACAAGGCTATGGGTCACATGACAGAGTCTTACACTCAGGAACAGGTTAATATAATGCAGGCAATCTGTGATGAATGTTACGACCAGTTTACATCAATTGTTTCTACAGGCCGCAGCATTCCTCTTGCAGAAGTTCGCACTCTTGCAGACGGACGCATTTATACAGCCCGCCAGGCCTTAGAAAATAAACTGATTGATCGCATTGATTCGTGGGAAAACTGTCTTTCTTATTTTACAGAAACCGTCCTGGAAAAACCTGGCATTAAAATCGAAACTTATAAAAAAGAAAAGAAGCAGAACTTCAAAAGCTACATTACAGGTCAGATTTCTGATTTATTCACAAATCAGGCAGCCGCACAACTTGGAATTCCTGCAAAAGCCATGAAAGAAATAAACCAGATTAGCGACGGCCCGATGTATATTTACGTACAATAATTATCTTGTAATCAGATATAAAGAAGCCTTCTTACCGTTAATAAGGGTATGGAGGCTTTTTTGTATTTTAAGCCCTTTTTCTAAAACGCTTGCTTCCAGTTCTTCCTTTCGGGCAGATAAAATCACAATCTTTCCATCCTGTTTTACAATGCGCAAAAGAGAATCAAACATTTTATTATAGAAGATTTTTATATCGCCAATATCTTCGTAAAATCCCCATGGCGGATCTGTAATTACACAATCAACTTCTGCGTCGGAAATATGATTTAACTCAAAGGCATCTGCCACGCGCAGGTCTATTCTTTCATCAGCCATCTGCTTTTTAGCACGTATAAGTTCAACCTGATCCTTACTAATATCGCTGACGTAAAGTTTTGAAGGCTTAAACTTTTTTATAAGCTGCACGGGAATAGAGCCGTAACCTGCAAAAACATCAGCAAGAACGCTGTCAGGATTGAGTTCTGCAAAAACACCCATCAGATAGGCAACTTCAGGGCGCAGCTCACCTTTATTCAGATTTTTTTCTGTAAATTCACGCTTTGCAATCAGTTCACCGCAAAAACTAAAACCATCCCGGCGGATAGAATACCATACTTCGGTAGAAGGGCTCAGACGATCAACAGAAAGCTTAGAGTTTGCAAGAACAGTTTCTTCTGCCTTGCGGGCTACAGTCTTATCAACCTTTGCAAACTGATTTTCCTGCACAAAACGAACGCGGAAAGTACCTTTATTAATAAGATAATAATGCTTCTGCTGGGCAACAGCGTTCACCATCATCTTAAAATTTGCATTTTTAAAAGTCTTTATTACAAAAAAAGTATTATTGAAGTAAATAACTTTTTCTAAATCACGCGAATTTCCGTCAAAACGGTAATGTACAAAACCGTCGTAAACCTTTATTATTTTAACACCTTTCACAGCGTGCGGAAAATCAGCGGCGACAACATCTTCAAAACCTGTCGCAAAGCTTGAAACAAATTCTGCCATGCATCAAATGTACTAAAAAGCCCGTTTTGAATCTAGACATAGTGGGCCAAAATCCTATATATTATTAGAATACGTTATATGTAGAAAGTGTTTTACAAACGGACGGTTTCGTCTGGTAACACTAGGAGGATAATTGGCATACGTAAATGCAAACAACAGCAACAAAGGACAGAGAATCAATGAAATGATTCGTGTTCGTGAGGTTCGACTTATCGATGATGAGGGCAACCAGCTCGGAATTGTTCCGACTAATCAGGCTCTCAATATGGCTAGGGATAAAGACCTTGACCTTGTTGAAGTTTCACCAAATGCTAATCCGCCAGTATGTAAAATACTTGACTATGGCAAATACCGATTTGAACAGGAAAAAAAGCTCCGAGATTCCAAGAAAAATCAGAAGGTATTAAAGTTGAAGGAAATCCGTATGCAGCCTAAAATTGGCTCTGGTGATCTTGATACTAAGGCCAAACATATTCAGGAGTTCCTTGACGAGGGCGATAAAGTAAAGGTTACAATCCGTTTCCGCGGACGTGAACTTGCACATACCGAACTCGGCTTTGAAGTCATGAATGAGGTGCTAAAGCGACTTACCTCAGCGTACAACATTGAAAAGCCTGCCGCTATGGATGGCAGAAACATGTCAATGACAATTTCAGCAAAAGCCGCAAAATAAGGGGTTACAAAATGCCTAAAATGAAGACAAAGAAGTCAGCTGCAAAACGTTATTCTTTAACAGGCACTGGCAAAGTAAAGCACAAGAAGCAGAATCTTCGTCATATCTTGACAAAGAGATCTCAGAAGAGAAAGAGAAATCTTAGAGCAGCAGGTTATGTTGCAGAAGCAGATGCAAAGAAAATCAGAAAGCAGATGCTTCCATACGCTTAATAGAGGTAGAACATGTCAAGAGCAATAGACGGAACAAAAAGAAAGAATCGTCGCGCAAAGATTTTGAAACTTGCTAAAGGTTTCATTGGCGACAGAAAATCAAACTACAAAGCTGCTAAAGATGCTGTAACAAAAGCATTGAACCACGCTTATGTAGACCGCCGTGATAAGAAACATGAATTCCGCGCTTTGTGGATTGCACGTATTAACGCTGCAGTTCGTGAAGAAGGCCTTTCATACTCACGTTTTATTGATGGATGTAACAAAGCTGGTATTAAATTGAACCGCAAGGCTCTTTCTAATATGGCTATTGAAGATCCAGCAGCTTTCAAAGCAGTTGTAGAAGCTGCTAAAAAAGCTCTTAAAGCATAGTCGTTTTAAGGATAATATATGATTTCACTTGATCAGGTAATGCTTCTTGAAAAAAAGGTAGAAAGTGCTGTTGCTAAAATTCAACAGTTACAGGCTGAAAACGATGCTCTGCGCAGCAAATGTTCAGAGCTCACAAATGCGCTTTCAAGCAAGTCGGAGCAGCTTTCTTCTTTTGAGACAGATCAGAGCCAGATCGAAAGTGGAATCTTAAAAGCACTTGACCGTTTGAACCAGATTGAAAACTCAGTTTTAAAAGTTGCAAACGGTCAGGCTGCTTCTACCACTCAGGCAAATATTCAGCCTACAGCACAGGTTCAGCAGACTACACATGTACAAAAACCTGTTCAGACTCCAGTACAAGCTTCTGTTCAGTCAGCTCCACAGGCACAGACTCCGGTTACACCTCAGCCAGCACAGAACCTTTCTCAGCCACAGCAGACTCAGGCACCTGTAACTCAAGAAAAACCTTACCAGCCTGCACAGCCAGTTCAGGACAATTTTTTTACAATGAACGAAGCTCCTTCTCCTGTAACTTCAGCACCAGCAGAATTAGAACCTGTTGAAGAAGAAATGGAAGAAGAAAATCCAGATAACTTAGGATTCGATATTTTCTAATGGGTAAACTTCATATAAACACATTAGGAACCTCATTTACAATTCAGGCTAACGGTGACGACGAGTATTTACAGAAACTCCTTTCTTATTACAACCGTGTAGCAGAAGAAGCACAGAAAATTACTGCATTAAAAACACCTCTTCAGACAGCAATTCTTGCAGGCATTATGCTCTGCGATGAAGTATATAAAGAAAAACAGAATAAAATCGCCTTAGAAACAGAAAAACTTGATCCAGATGTAATTTTACAAAGCAATGACATTGAACGCCACACACTGGATATGATCGAAAAAATCAACAAGGTGCTTTAATTGGGTATTACAATTTGGATTGATGCAGATTCCTGCCCTACTGTCGTTAGAAATCACACAGTAAAAATTGCAGCAAAAAACAAAATTAAAGTTTATTTTGTAGCAAATAAAAAAATTCCCTGCGATGAGCAGCCTTTTGAAATGATTATCTGTGATTCTCAAAAAGACGCAGCGGATGATTATATTCTTGAACACGCAACAGCATTAGATTTAGTTATTACCCGAGACATTGTTTTTGCAGATAGACTTGTGCAAAAAGAAATTACAGCAATCAACGACCGTGGCACAGCCTTTACAATTGATAATATTAAAGAATTACTTTCTGACAGAGATTTTGATTTTGCACTTTTTCAGGCAGGAGTTGTAAAACACTCCCGCGATGGCTACAGTAAAAAAGATTTTGAAAAATTTTCAAACTGCTTTGACAGAACACTTAACAAACTTATTCGTCGTCTGGAATGGCAGCAATAATAGAACAGATTCGGTCTTTAATCTGAGAAAAAGCTTCTACAATTTCTGGATCAAAATGAGAGCCGGAATTTTTAAAAATCTCATTAAAAGAATCTTCTAACGACCACGATTCCTTATAACATCTTTTATGGCTTAATGCATCAAAAACATCAGCAACAGCAACAATTCTTGCAGCAAGAGGAATATCTTTACCTTTCAATGGAGCTGCATTTGGTAAAACTCCATCTTTAATAGAGAATGATGCTAAATCAATATTTCCAGGATAGCCGGAAGTTCCACCATCCCAGCGGTCATGGTGATGCAAGGCAATCTCACGGCAAACAACATCAAGATCACTTTCTGCAGGCTCAAAAAGCTGAGCACCAATGCATGTATGCCCCTTCATAATATTGCGCTCTTCTTCTGTAAAACGTGGGAAAACTTTTTTTAGAATAACGTCAGAAATTCCAACCTTTCCAACATCATGGAACTTTGCACCAATTTTTAAAAGGTCTCGGTATTTTTCCTGCTCATCCAAAGGAATTCCATGATTAAATGCATAGCGGTCATAAATTTCCAGAGAGAATGAAGAAACTCGTTCTACATGAGGATAAGTTTCTTTAGGGTCACGAAACTCTGCCATTTTGAGCATTCGTTTTACCATACTGCTTGTAACATAAGCACGCTGTAAAATTTGAACAACGCTTGTAGCAAAATGGGAGATTAAAAGTTCAGCTTCTTCAGAGAAAGAAATAATATTTCCTTCATCATCCATAGCATTAATAATCTGAATTACACCTAAAAGAGCACCACCCTTAATCTTAAGCGGGAAGGTATAAATAGAACAAGTTCTGTAATTTGTTTTTAAGTCTGAATCTTTATTAAAATGATAAGGAGCTTCGGAAGATATACTGTAGGCATCATAAATATTCAGCGGTTTTTGAGTTTTTGCAACATAACCAGAGATAGAAGCTTCATTAATCGGGAAAGAAAAATAAGTATAAGGAAGTTTTTCTCCGGGAGCCAGCTGTTTAAGCTTTGTATCGTTCTGTCCACATTTAATTTTAAGATTATTGCCTTCTACAACATAAATTGAGCCGGCATCGGCATTAACCATTTTCCTGGTTTCTGTAAGAATTCGTTCAAGAAGAATATCAATATCCTGAATTTCAGACAGACTTCGTGCAATTTCTACTATCTGTTCAAGACGACTTTTAACTTTCTTTGTGGCAGTTGCCATTGCAATTCTCCTTGCAGTTTTCTTACTTTTTCTGATAATCCATTATATATGAAAAAAAAATATTTTAAAGAGATTTGAGTTTTTTTACTATTGAAAAATAAATAGGCCCTGCCCCGCCGCTTACATCTGGCAAAATCTGATATCCATATTTTGTTTTTTCGTATGCTGGAAGAGTGATTTTTGTAATGCCTTCAATTTCAGAAAGCTTTGGCTCTGGAGCAAGAAGTTCAAAAGCATCTCCATTTTTATTAAATTTTTTAAAAAGCCGTTCGATCATCTCATCATTTTCCTGAGGACAGAGCGCACAGGTTGAATATAAAAGAATTCCATTAGGCTCTAAAAGGCGGTATGCAGAAGATAAAAGCGCCCACTGCTCTGTGGTAACAGTTTTTATGCGCGAAAGCGACCAGTCTTTAAGATATTTTGGGTCATTATAAACGTGACGTTCAGAAGAACACGGGGCATCAAGCAGAATTCGGTCAAAGCATTCAGTCTGGCGGGTACACCAGGTAGAACCATCTGAGCAGGAAGTCTGAACACGGTCACTGATTTCTGGGGGCAAACAATTTTCTACAACAACGGCAAGTCGGTGTTTACGCTCTGGAGAACGTTCGTTAGAAGAAAGTTTTGAATCTTCATCCATACGGCTCGCAAGTACCAAAGTTTTACCACCAGGCGCGGCACATAAATCTAAAATATTTTGTGCACCATGTAACGGGAGACATAAAGCTGCAAGCACACTTGCGCTATCTAAAAAATAGGATTTTTCTGCACCTGAAATCTTATATTCAACGGGCTGATTTTCTTTTTCAAAAGAAGCCTTAAGCGCTTCCCAGCGTTCGCCGTAAAGTTCACCATAATACTGATTAAAACCTTCAGCTCCAGAAAGTTTCTGTGGTTTTTCTGATGATTTTTTTCCCATTCACTACTCCAGATTAAAAAGTCCAGCCCTGATTTTATATTCCAGAATACGTTTTACAGATTGATCAATTCTAGAAGCAAACACTTTGTCTTCTGATGCCTTTTTATAAAGAAGTTTTGCCTGCTTTGCAAAGCGTTTTTCAGAAGTCATAATACAGTCTACGCCTGCTTCAATTGCTAAAACTGCAGCTTTGTCTGGCGGAAAGCCATTATCTGCAAGAGCACCCATAAAAATATCATCAGAAAAGATAATGCCTTCATATACGTATGATTTTCTGAGCACATCAGTAACCCAGGTTTTAGAAAGACAGGCTGGTGTTTTTTCATCCATTGCAGAAGTTCGCGCATGACTCATCAGAACTCCGGCAGGAGCATGAGCGCAGACATTTTTAAACGGCTCCAAAAGAGCATTAAGCTCATCCATCGGAAGTTTAATTTCAGGAAGACCAGTATGAGGGTCTGTATTTGTATTTCCGGGAAAATGCTTAATTACCGTTGCAATCCCGTTATTCTGATATGCATTTACACATGCAATTCCATAATCAGTTACTTTTTTTGCATCACCAAAGCTTCGTCCATCAAGAAATTCGCGGTTATCATCAGTGCATACTTCTATTACAGGTGCAAGGTTCATATCAAAACCAATATCAGCCATTTTTTTTGCCTGCAAAGAATAAAGTTCATAAACATCTCTGATATTAGCCATCTGACCAACACTTTCCTGCGATGGCAACTTTCCCGTAAGTTTTTTAAGGCGGTTTACCCAGCCTCCTTCCTGATCAATTGCCAAAAACGGCTGAATCTGACCGTTAGAGTCGGTATACGAACGGATTGAATCAATATATTTTTTTGTGTCTTCTGCGGTATCACTAAGGTTATAAGAAAAGAAAAGATAACCGCCTGCAATCATAGGAGTTTTATCACTGCTTCCGGTCATGTCGCCAAAAGTTTCGTAACTGCGGAAGGTAATATTTCCTTCAAGATTTTCTATAAAAAGCTGGGCAATTTTTCTTTCCAGCGGAAGATTTTTTATGTACTTTTCAAGCGAAATCTGTCTTGTTTTATTTTTGCTAAAAACGTAATTGTCGTAAAAAGTCTTAGCATTTTGATTTCTAATCTTTTCTTTTTTAGAATGAAGCTTTTCTGTTGTTGATGTACAGGAAATTAAAAAAAGCGAAGCTATAACAGCAAAAGTAATTTTTTTCATAATCTGATTATATCGTATTTTTTGTAAAAATAATATAATTTTAAGTATGAAGAAAATTGGAATTATAACAGGCGCAAGTTCAGGAATGGGAGCGGAGTTTGCCCGTCAGTTTGCAAAAATGATGATTTGTGATGAACTCTGGATAATTGCACGCAGAAACGACAGACTTTTAGAACTTAAAACTCAGATAGGACATGATGATAAAGTAAGTATTATCCCCATAGCACTCGATTTGACAGGTTCACAAGGTGCAAAGGTCTTCAGCACGTATTTAAAAGAAAACTTTCCGTCAGACGCAGAACTAAAACTCCTTATAAATAACGCTGGTTTTGGCACTTACGGCCCGTTCGAAGAAACACCAGTTGAACGCGAAATGCAGATGATAGATTTAAACTGTACTTCCCTTACTGGCATCTGCGGCTACGCCCTTCCATACATGAAAAAAAATTCAATAATCATAAATACTGCAAGCCTTGCAGCCTTTATGCCTCTTGGAAACTTTGCCGTTTACGCTGCAACAAAAGCTTACGTTTTAAGTTTTAGCATTGCCCTTGCAGCCGAACTAAAACCTCGCGGAATCAGCGTAACAGCTCTATGTCCAGGAAGCGTCAGCACAGAATTTGCAAACATTGCTTCTAACGGAGTTCGCAAAGAAGTAAAAGGCGGTCTTTCCTGCGAAAAAACAGTTTCTCACTGTATTAAACACGCACTAAAAGGAAAGCACACTGCCCTTGCTTTTGCAAAATGGCGAATCACAGCCTTTTTGAGCCGCATTGCTGGACGTTATCTTGTAGCAGAGTTTACTTATAAGTACAACAAACGACCTCATTAACTTACGAAAACTGCACAGCATTCCCAAAAATGCAAAAATTTGTTAATATAGAAGAAATGGGACCTGCAGACTGCGGACAGATGCTGGACGCTGACTCGAAAAAAATCCCTTTATAATTTATATAAAGATTTTTGGAGATTTTTTATGAACGAACCAATTGAGAACAGCACAATTAACAGCGCGCTTTTCACAGACTT
>JAILHD010000040.1 GCA_024696155.1 Treponema sp.
AAATCATCCCAGCCGTAGAGCTTGCCTTTAGACAGTTTTCCGGTTTTTACGGCTGATGAAAGTTTTTCCAGGGCCTTTACTGAACCTACGGCAAAACCTTCGCGGCTTCTTGCTGTGTGAGTAAGCTCGATTGTGTCGGCAGTTCCGTCAAAGAATACTTTGTGAGTTCCAGGAATGTTTCCGCAGCGGGTTGAGCTTACGTGAAGCTGATTAGCCTTTGGACGTTCGTGGAAGGCATCTGTTACGATTTCTGTTTTGTTTTTATTGCCAAGCATTACACGGCGTGCAATTTCCAAAGCAGTTCCAGAAGGACTGTCTGCCTTCTGATTGTGGTGAGCTTCCCAGGTTGCAACATCATAATCTGAATATTCAGCCATGAGTTTTGCGGCTTCTTCTACAATTTTATAGAACATATTTACACCGATTGAAAAGTTTGCAGAAGTCATAATAACTCCGCCGCAATCAGCTGCCATTTTATTTACTTCGTCGTGTTTGTCGTTCCAGCCGGTAGTTCCTACTACAATTGGAAGTCCAAGAGGAAGCAAAGCCTTAATGTTTTCCATAACGGCTGTAGGATGAGAGAATTCAATAATTCCCTCTGCCCCGCTTGATTTTACGGCACGGGTAAGAGCATGTTCATCACCGGCAGGGATTTTATTTGTAGCGTCTTCTGCCATCACGTCAATTGTTGCTACAACCTCGTGACCAGCCTTTTTAGCACACTGTTCAATCATGTGCCCCATTTTTCCATATCCAACAAGTGCGATTTTCATTTTTTACCCCTTACGAAAAGAATGCGCCGTGCAAAATCTTAACGGTTTTTTCAGCTTCGTCGTCATCAACAATCATGCTGATGTTTACTTTGCTTGCGCCCTGACTGATCATCTGAACGTTGATGCCTTCATCAGCAAGAACAGCAAATCCGCTTGCAAGAATTGCAGAAGAATGAGCTGCATCACAAACGATTGTAACAATTGATTTTCCGTTGTGAACAGTAACTTCACTAGCCTGCTCAAGGTCTGCTACAAGGCCTGAAAGATCAGCTTTTGTATTTACTGTAAGAGAAACAGAAACTTCTGAAGTAGCAATTACATCAATACTGATATTCCATTTTAAGAAGTTATTGAAAACGTGAGCAAGGAATCCTGCTGCGCCCAACATACGAGAAGAAACAATATCAATAAGAGTGATGTGTTTTACTGTTGTGATGGCGCAAACTGGTGGAACTTTACCGGTATGTTTTTCTACGATGATAGAACCCGGGCTCTGAATATTGTAAGAGTTCTTTACGCGAACTGGAGTTCCTGTTTTGCGGCAAGGCACCATTGAGCGCGGATGAAGAACCTGTGCTCCAAACATTGCAAGTTCCTGAGCTTCTTCGTAAGTAACTTCTGGAACAGGCTTTGCATCTTTACAAACGCGAGGGTCTGTAGTCAAAATACCGTCAACATCTTTCCAGGTCTGAATTTCTTCTGCACCCATTGCAGAACCAATGATTGTTGCAGTAAGGTCAGAACCACCACGACCAAGAGTTGTAATGTTGCCTTTTTTATCTTTTGCGATAAATCCAGTTACAATTGGAATTTCGTTATCGCTGCCATTTTTATAAGAATTAAGCTGAAGAGGAATATTTTCCCAAACTTCATCAAGAAGTTCTGCGCTCATAAAACAAGAGTCACTTACAATACCTACATCCCAGGCATCATAGAAACGGGCTGGTATACCTTCTTTTTTAAGGTATGCTGCCATAATGCGCACTGAAAGTCGTTCACCAAAAGATACAAGATAGTCACGGGTGCGTTTGGTAAGTTCTTTAAGCATTGAGATGCCGGTAAGAAGCTGATTAAGTTCAGCCAGAAGAGCTTCTGTTGCAGTTCCATCAAGTCCAAGAACTGAAATTGTTTCGCGATGGAGTTTTGCAACACGTTCAATGTCTACTTTTCCGTTTACAGCTTCATCTGCTGCTTCCAGAAGATGGTCTGTTGTATCGCCCATAGCAGACAGGACTACGACAGGACGTTTTTCCTGATATGCTTTAACGATTGACGCTACGTGTTTAATTCTTTCTGCATTTGCGACGCTAGAGCCGCCGAATTTCATTACTATCATGCGAAGAATTATAGTGATTTGCAATGTTTAATAAAAGTACAGTTTTTAAATATTTTTAAATTGATGAGAATATGATTTAATTATAAAATAAAGAAAAGAGGTAATATACGATGAAAAAAGCAGCAGTATTTCTGGCAGATGGATTTGAAGAAGTAGAAGCTCTTACACCAGTTGATTATTTAAGACGGGCAGGAGTAGAAGTTATTACCGTTGCAATTCCTTCTCCAACAACAAAAAAAGAAACAATCGTTACAGGCTCGCATAAAATCCCTGTAATTGCAGATACAACACTTAAAGAATACCTTTCAAAATATGGCGAGGCCGTTCCAGAAATGGTATTCTGCCCGGGCGGCGGAAGAGGAGCCGAAAATCTTTCTAACTGCACAGAACTTCTGGAACATCTGGAAAAATGTGCAGAAAAAGGCCGTTATATCAGCGCAATCTGTGCAAGTCCTGCCGTAGTTTTGGGAAAAACAAAAATCCCTGACGGCAAAAACTGGACCTGCTATCCTGGAATGCAGACAGAAAGTAATCCTGCATATCAGCCAAATTACGAAAACAAAGTTTTTGTAACAGACGGTAATCTTATTACTGCCCGTGGAGCCGGTGCCGCAGAAGAATTTGCAATGGAACTTATCCGCCTGCTTTGTGGTGCAGATGTTGCAAAGAAAATTCACGACGGAACTGTACAAAGATAATAAAAACCTTCGGCGTGTATTTTTTTTCTTGCAATAAATTTTAAAAATTGTAATAATACACGCCTAAAGGGGAGCTTGGTTCAACCTTGCTGAGAGTAGACTATTGTGTCTTGACCCATAACCTGATTTGGATAATGCCAACGTAGGGAAACCGTTCTATTTGCCGTTCTCTCGGCTGCATTCTATTCAAACTGGCAAGTTAAATTTTTAAGAGGCTTGTTATGTTTTCTAAAATCCTTTCAAATGTTCGCGAAACTTGTCCGCTTATTCACAACATTACAAATTATGTTACTGTAAATGATGTAGCAAACATTCTTCTTGCCTGTGGCGGAAGTCCTATTATGAGTGATGATTCAGACGAAGTTGAAGAAATTACTTCTATCTGTGGCGGGCTCAATATCAACATCGGAACACTGAACAAAAATACTATTCCTTCTATGTTTCTTGCAGGAAAAAAGGCAAATCAGCTGGGCCACAAAGTTCTTCTTGACCCTGTAGGAGCAGGCGCTTCAAAACTCAGAACTCAAACTGCAATTGACCTTATCAAAAAAGTAAAATTTGACGTAATACGTGGAAATATTTCTGAAATCAAAACCCTAGCTTTGGGAAGCGGTACTACAAAAGGCGTTGATGCCGACGTAAGCGATGCCGTAACTGAAGAAAATCTTGAAAAATCAATCAGCTTTGTAAAGGATTTTGCAGGCAAAATGAATTGCGTAATTGCAATTACAGGAAAAATTGACCTTGTTGCAGATGCTGGCCACTGCTATGTCATCCGAAACGGCCGTGCAGAAATGGGAAAAATTACAGGAACAGGCTGTCAGCTTAGCGGAATGACAGCGGCCTTTATTACAGCAAATCCTGACAATATTCTTGAAGCAACAGCAGCAGCCGTTTGCGCAATGGGACTGGCCGGAGAAATCGCCTGGTCAAAAATGCAGGCAGGTGATGGAAACTCAACTTACAGAAACAGAATTATTGATGCCATCTACAACATGGACGGGGCTGAACTGGAAAAAGGTGCAAAGTATGAAATCAGATAAGGACTTTGATTTAAGAAAAAGCCTTGTTCTTTATGCCGTTACCGACCGCCACTGGACAGGAGAAAAAACTCTTTACCAGCAGACGGAAGAAGCAATTCTTGGAGGAACGACTTTAGTTCAGATCCGCGAAAAAGAATTGAATGATGCTGATTTTGAAAAAGAGGCTATCGCACTTCAGTCTCTTTGCAAGAAATACAAGGTTCCCTTTATTGTAAACGACAATGTAGCGCTTGCAAAAAAAATTAATGCTGACGGAGTTCACGTTGGACAGGAAGATATGAATGCCTTTGAAGTTCGCAAACTTCTTGGCCCTGATAAAATTCTTGGCGTAAGTGCCCAGACTGTTGAAGAAGCAATTCTTGCAGAAAAACAGGGGGCAGATTACCTTGGTGTAGGCGCCGTTTTTCCTACTGGAACAAAGTCTGATGCTATTGACGTGTCATTTTCCACTCTGCAGGCAATCTGCAAGGCTGTAAAAATCCCTGTTGTTGCAATTGGGGGAATTACAAAGGACAATCTTTGCCAGTTAAAAGGAAGCGGAATTGCAGGTATTTCTGTAATCAGTGCACTTTTTGCACAAAAAGACATAAAGGCAGCTGCAGAAGAACTTAAAAAACGAACACAGGAGATTTTGTGATAGATTTTACTGCTGCCATTTTTGATCTGGACGGAACTCTCTTGGATTCCATGCCGCTATGGCTTAACTGTGCAGAAAGATATCTTTCTTCTCTTGGGCTTGAACCTGAAAAGGATCTAGGAAAAAAACTTTTTTCTATGAATATGAAAGAAGGCGCAGACTATCTGAAAAATAAATATAATCTAACATTTTCTAATCAGAAAATTTGTGACGGTGTAAATCAGGTAATTGCAATAAACTACAAAGAAGAAATCCAGTTTAAGCCGGGGGCAAAAGAGTTTTTGCATAAACTTAAGGAAAGCGGTACAAAAATTGCACTTTGCACAAACACAGACAGAGTGATTTTTACCCCTGCCCTGGAACGCCTGAATGCCCTAAAATATTTTAATTTTATTTTTACGGCATCAGAAACGGGAATATCAAAATCAAAGCCAGAAATATTTTATAAAATCTGTCTGGAAATGGAAGCAGAGCCTGGAAACACCTGGATTTTTGAGGATTCTCTCTACGCTTTGCAGACAGCCCGAGAGGCTGGTATAAAAACCTGCGCTATTTATGATGAAACTTCAGAAACTGACGCAGAAGAAATAAAACAAATCAGCAGTGTTTACTGCAAAAATTATAAAGAAGCCGAAAATTATTTTTTTGGCAGATAAAACAGAAATCTTCTTGAGGGCACCGCCTGAAGATTAATACAGATAAGTAAAGCTAAAAAATTGCTGCATCGCAATTTTTCTTAACGCTTTGCTATTAAACACCGCCCGCTCTGACCGGCGGGCTTAAACAGGAGTGTATTATGAACACCGCATTAACAATCGCTGGAAGCGATTCAAGCGGAGGCGCCGGAATTCAAGCTGACATCAAGACCATGACATGCAATGGCGTTTATGCCATGAGCGCAATCACGGCACTGACAGCACAGAATACAACCGGCGTAACCGCAATCATGGAAGTAAAGCCTGAATTCCTGAAAGAACAGATTAAAGCTGTTGTTTCGGATATTTTCCCGGACGCAGTAAAAACAGGAATGGTTTCATCTTCCGCACTTATTAAAGTTATTTCGGATTCCATTAAGGAATACGGACTTAAAAACATTGTTGTAGACCCTGTTATGGTTGCAACTAGTGGAGCAAAACTCATTACAGACGAAGCAATCGAAAGTCTAAAAACAGAGCTTCTTCCACTTGCAACCGTAATCACACCAAATATTCCAGAGGCAGAAGTCCTTCTTGGCTCAAAAATCACAAGCGAAGCCGACATGGAAAAAGCAGCAAAAGAAATCAGTAAAAATTTTGGATGCGCAGTTTTACTAAAAGGCGGCCATAGTCTGAATGACGCAAACGACTATCTTTATGACAGCAAGAGCGGAACTGAAGGCATCTGGTTCTATGGTAAAAAAATCAACAATCCGAATACACACGGAACAGGGTGTACACTTTCAAGCGCGATTGCAGCAAATCTTGCAAAAGGGCACTCACTTTCTGATGCCGTAAAAAATGCAAAAGATTATATAAGCGGCGCACTTGAAGCTATGCTGGATTTAGGAAAAGGTTCTGGACCTCTGGCACACAACTGGAATCTGAAATAAAAAAAAATTAAACAAAAAATAAGGAACATCTCATGGAAAATAATACAAAAAAAGGAACAGGCGTATTTTCTAATTCGCTTATATGGTTTGGAGCTGCAGTTTCTATTGCAGAAATTCTTACAGGTACATTCTTTGCACCACTTGGCTTTTTTAAGGGCACTCTTGCAATCGTAATCGGTCACTTGATTGGCTGTACACTTCTATTTTTTGCAGGATACATTGGTTCACTTTCAAAAAAATCCGCAATGGAATCAACACAGATGAGTTTTGGCGTGATTGGCGGAAAGTTTTTTGCACTATTGAACGTAATTCAGCTTGTGGGCTGGACAGGAATCATGATTTACGACAGCACACTTTCTTTAAACGGCATTTTTAGTGCACAAAAATGGATCTGGTCAATCATTACAGGGCTTTTGATTATTCTTTGGATAGCGGCAGGAATTAAAAACATTGGAAAACTCAGCTTAGCTGCAATGATTGCGCTTTTTGCACTTACAATCGTTATGTGTAAAGTTATTTTCTTTTCTGAACACAGTAATTTTTCTGCCGAAGCCTTGGAAGCCCTTACTTTTGGTCAGGCAATTGAACTTGCTGTAGCAATGCCTCTTTCCTGGCTCCCGCTCATCAGCGATTACACTAAAGAGGCCGAAAAACCATTTGCAGCAACTTTTGCTTCAAGCGCAACATACTGTGTAGTATCATGCTGGATGTACATAATCGGAATGGGTGCCGCAATCCTTACTAACGAAGGCGACATTGCACAGATTATGCTCAAAGCAAGTCTTGGAAACGCAGCCCTGATCATAATCATCCTTTCAACAGTAACAACAACCTTCCTTGATGCCTGGAGTGCTTCAATTTCTTTTAGAACAATTTACGAAAAAGCATCAGAAAAATGGACAGCCGTTATTGTGACCGTAATTGGAGCAGTCTGCGCAATTTTCTTCCCAATGGATAACATCACAAACTTTTTGTACTTCATCGGCTCGGTATTTGCACCAATGATTGCAATTCTTCTTGCAGATTATTTTGTATTAAAAAGTGATTTTTCGGCTCAGAAGATTCAAATTTCGCGTCTTGCAGTATGGCTTGCAGGCTTTATTGCCTACCGACTTTTGATGAATACCGATTTAATTACCGGCTGCACCATCCCAGACATGATTTTTACCTTTG
>JAILHD010000116.1 GCA_024696155.1 Treponema sp.
TGGGCCATCTTGGATTTGAACCAAGGACCAAAGGATTATGAGTCCTCTGCTCTAACCGCTGAGCTAATGGCCCGAAGTTTTTATACTATATCAAATTTCGGAGGTTTACTCAACCGTTACCGATTTTGCAAGGTTTCGAGGCTTATCCGGGTCAAAACCACGCTGAACAGCACAGTAATATGCAAACAGCTGGGCTGGAATTACCGTCAAAAGCGATGCAAGTGTGTCTGAACACTCTGGAATCTTGAATACTTCGTCAGTTTTTCCTTCAAAAGCTTTTTCATTCTGAGTGATTACAAGGACAGTTGCATAGCGGGCTCTTATTTCTTCCATGTTCGAACCAATTTTTTTATATAAATCCGGCTGACTGGCAATTGCAACAACCAAAGTCTGTGGATCCATCAAAGCTATAGGACCGTGTTTAAGTTCGCCTGCGGCAAATGCCTCGGAATGCATGTAAGAAACTTCCTTGAGCTTCAAAGCACTTTCAAGCGCAGTAGCGCTGTCGAACTGGCGGCCGATATAGAAAATCTTATCTTTGTTAAACTGCTGAGCCGCAAACTTCTGGATAATTTCCTTTCCGTCCAGAATCTGCTGAACTTTGCCAGGAATTGTTTCAAGTTCTGCAAGAAGTTTAGAAGCATCTTCGTCGCTTAAAGTTCCACGGAGTTTTCCGGCTTTAATTGCAAGCAGATAGAGGCACAAAATCTGAGTTGTATATGCCTTTGTAGAAGCAACAGCGATTTCAGGTCCTGCAAGAGTGTAGATTACATCATCAGCTTCTCGGCTTACTGTAGAACCTACACAGTTTGTAATTGCAACTACTTTAAGGCCATCTTCTTTTGCAAGGCGAAGGGCACTTAAAGTATCAGCAGTTTCACCAGACTGGGAAATTACAATAAAAATATCATCCTTATTTAAAATCGGATTTCTATAACGGAATTCACTTGCTACATCTACGTCTACTATTACGCGTGCTATTTTTTCGAATGCATATTTTGCAACCACAGCGGCATGATAAGCTGTTCCGCAGGCTGTAATTACAACGCGTTTAGCTTTTTTCCAGGAATCGTCCATTTTGTTTTCTTCAAAATAAACATCTGTTGGTTTACCGTTTCCATCCTTTACAATTCTTGGACGCATTGTATCAAGTAAAGCTTTTGGCTGCTCGTGGATTTCCTTAATCATAAAGTGCTCATAACCGCCTTTTTCTGCGGCATCCATGTCCCATTCAATATGGTGTGGCTCTTTTATGATTTTTTCGCCTTCAAAATTAAACAAATCTACGTGATCTGTGTATAAAACAGCGATTTCTTTTTCATCAAGATAGTAAACGTCGCGGGTGTGTTCCAGAAGAGCCGGAACATCAGAAGCGATAAAGTTTTCGCCCTTGCCAAGGCCTACAACAAGAGGACTTTCCTTGCGGGCACAGATAATACGGTCTGGATAATCCTTACAGATAACCGCAAGAGCATAAGAACCCTGAACAGTGTGAAGCACGCGAATTACAGCCTTAAAAAGATCCTTTTCCTCTTTATAAGTCTTGTCCAGCAGCTGAACGACAACCTCTGTATCAGTCTGAGATTTAAAAACTATGCCTTCTGCCTGGAGTTTTGCCTTAATTTCAGCATAATTTTCGATGATTCCGTTATGAACGATAGAAATTGTACCGTCAGTAGAAGCATGAGGATGTGCGTTTAAATCACTTGGCTCACCGTGAGTTGCCCAGCGTGTATGGCCTATACCAACACTGCCTTTTACAAACTCTTTTGTCTGTTCAATCAAAGCGTCCTGAGCCTTCAAAAGTTCATCGCCTTTTAAGTTTTCAGGAACTACCTGACCTGTAATCTTTTCAACAAGATTAAAAAGCTTTCCCTTTGCTTTTTTAACCAGAATATCTTCTCCGGAATAAACAGCAATTCCTGCCGAATCATATCCGCGGTATTCAAGTTTCTTAAGAGCTTTAATTAATACTGAAGCAGCATTTTTATTTCCAATGTAGCCTACAATTCCGCACATAATCTCTTCTCCATTCTAAAATTATTTGTTCAAAACACTCATCGGGTATTCGCCGCTAAAGCATCCTTTACAGAAACCATAAGAATCAGGGTTACAGCTGCGCAGTGCTTCAAACATTCCTTCAAGAGAAATGAATGCAAGGCTGTCTGCACCGATTTCCTTTCTGATTTCTTCAATATCATGGGTGCTGGAAATAAGCTCAGATTTAGTTGGAGTATCAATTCCTAAGTGACAAGGGAATTTTACAGGTGGCGAACTTACGCGGAAGTGAACTTCCTTAGCACCTGCTCTACGCAAAATCTGAACCAGTCGGCGGCTTGTTGTACCACGTACAATTGAGTCATCAATTACAATAACCTTTTTGCCGCTTAAATCGCTGGAAACAGCATTTAGTTTTACAAAAACCATGTTTTCGCGTTCTTTCTGAGTAGGAGCAATAAATGTTCGTCCAATATATTTGTTTTTTACAATTCCCATTGAATATGGAACTCCACTTGCCTTGGCATAACCCATAGCTGCTCCAAGTCCGCTGTCTGGAACACCAATTACAACATCGGCATCAACAGGACTTTCTTTAGCAAGCTGGGCACCCATCTTAAGGCGTGCTGTCTGAACAGGAATTCCATCAATTACAGAATCAGGGCGGGCAAAGTAAACGTATTCAAAAATACATGTGCGTTTGCTTGTTTTTTCGCCAAATTCAAAAGAAGTGATTCCGTCTTTATTGATTGTAATAATTTCACCAGGTTTAATGTCGCGGATAAAAGTTCCGTTCATTGCATCAATTGCACACGATTCGCTTGCAAGAACATAACCGCCTTCTACCTGACCAAGACAAAGCGGACGGATTCCGTTAGGGTCGCGTACACCAATCAAAGTGTCTTCGGTCATAACGCACAAAGCGTAAGAACCTTTAATCATCTGAATTGTATCTGAGAGTGCACGGGCAAGACCTTTTTTGTAGCTGCGTGCAATCATTTTTAAGATTACTTCTGTATCGCTGGAAGAGCTGAAAGTTGAACCTGCATCTTCAAGCATCTCGCGGAGCTGCTCATAGTTTACAAGCTGTCCGTTGTGTGCCAGGGCAACGCTACCAAGTTTAAACTGATTAAGCATTGGCTGTGCATTTTCGATTGTTTTGGAACCGGCAGTTGCATAACGAACATGACCAATTGCAAGGTTTCCGGTTAACGAGCCAAGATTTTCAGCATTAAAAACGTCGGCTACAAGTCCCATATCTTTGTGGATTTTTACTTCCTTTCCATCACTTACAACAATACCCGCACTTTCCTGACCGCGGTGCTGCAAGGAATAAAGCCCAAAGTATGCCAGAGATGCAGCGCTCATCTGTTCTTTTTTTTCATCGTTTATAAAAACGCCAATAACGCCACATTCGTCCCGAAGTTTATCTTCTTCGCTCATCATTTCAAAACTATTCATTATGCTTTCCTGTAGAAAAGATGCCTTAGTATAGATGAAAAAAGCATGTTTTGGAAGTGATTTGCTCTTATATTGTAGAATCCATGCATTAACGATAAAATTAAATATCTCAAAATTAGAGGAGTAAATCTTATGAAAAAAATCGTTGTGTTGGCTGCATTAACAGCTGTCATTTCTGGTATGGCTTTTGCAAAGCCTAAAAAAATCGAAATTAATTCAGTTGCCGATCTTGAAGGCAAAAAAATTGGTGTTCAGGCTGGAACAACTGGTGAACTTTATGTTCAGGAAGAAGTTTCTGGTGCAAAACTTTCATCATTCAAAAGCGGTATGGATGCTGCTTTAGACTTAAAGAATGGTGCTATTGATGCTGTTGTTCTTGATGAACTTCCTGCTATGCAGATTGTAAAACGCAATCCAAAACTTAAAATTATCCGTGATCCATATTTTGCTGCTAACAAAGAAGAATATGCTATTGCCATCAAAAAAGGTAATACAGAACTTTTGAACGCTATTAACGCAACTATTGCTCAGATGAAGAGTAACGGTGATTACGAAGCTCTTGTTGCTGCATTTATGCCTGCTGATGGAAACATTACTATTCCTTCAGTTGCTGCCAGCAAAGGAAGTAAAAAAATTAAGCTTGGAACTAATGCTGCATTCCCACCGTTTGAATATGTAGAAGGCACAGACATTGTTGGTTTTGATATCACAATGGGTCAGAAAATTGCTGCTAACACAGATTCAACTCTTGAAGTTGTTGATATGGCATTCGACAGCCTTATCCCAGCTTTGCAGGCAGGCACAATCGACTTTATTGCTGCCGGAATGTCTGTAACAGAGGAACGCAAAAAGAATGTAGATTTCTCTGATGCATACTTTGCTTCTGAACAGGTAATTATTGTTCGCAAATAAATAATTAGCGGTGTCCTTTATACTTATCAAAATATTTATTATAATAACAATCTATGTTTCAATCTATTTATGATACAATGATTTCAGGACACCGCTGGCTTTTGATTTTAAGCGGCCTCAAAATCACTCTTATAATTGCTATTTTTGCCGTGCTTATTGGTACGGTTCTGGGCTGTATGTTTGCCCTGATGAAAGTTTCAAACAACAAAATCCTTCGTGCAATTGCTACTGTTTATACAACCGTTTTGCGTGGTATTCCACTTGCCACACAGCTGATGATTTTTTACTTTGTTGTATTTGCACCGCTTGGCTGGGACAGACTTCTTGTTGCAATCATTTCTTATGGAATTAACTCTGGTGCTTACTGTACAGAAATTTTCCGTGCAGGTATTCAGGGCGTAGATCGTGGTCAGACAGAAGCTGGACGCTCTCTTGGTCTTAGCAAGTGGCAGACTCTTATTAAAATTGTTCTTCCACAGGCTATGAAGGCAGTGCTTCCAACTTACACAAGTGAGTTCATTGTTTTGATTAAGGAAACTTCAGTTGCAAGTTTTATTGCCGTAACAGATCTTACAAAATCAGGCGATATGATTCGTAACGCCACCTACAATGCGTGGATTCCTCTTCTTACCTGTGCAATCATCTATTTAATTTTGACTTTAGGGCTTACAAAACTTTTTGCAATCTTTGAAGGAAAGATGGCTAGAAGCAATTAGAACTAAAAAAAAAAGGCGATGTCTTCAAAATAAGCATCGCCTTTTTATATCTTAAATCTATTTTGTTACTTTATACTGAAGCAGCAGAAGATGAAGTTCTTCCAGCTTGGTAACTCCAAAAATCTTAAACAGTTCAGAAAAATCTTTTTTTACTGTAGAAATACTTACAAAATATTTTTCGCTTAAATCTTTGTACGAGCAGTTTTCGTGCAGGTTATCAATTATAAAATCCATCTGACGGTCAGAAATCTTATAATCAGAAAGATGCAGCGGTTCACCAGGTTTTTCTTTAATTACAGAATTTTTCTTTGTCTGCGCTGGCAGAAAGCAAGAAAGCTTTGTTCTTAAAATGTCATAAATCCAGTAAAAAAATGCCAGATAAAAGAATGACGATGCAAGACCCAAAAATACATGAACCCATCCAAGAACTACACATGCAAAAATCGAAAGCAAATGTATAATTGTCAGAGGAATAAGTCTTACCAGCATATGAGTCTTAAATCGTTCTTTTACAAACATAAGAATCAAAGTTGCATAAAACAAGAAAATTCCAAGTTGTGTCCAGCCAGTCATAATTGTAAGGACACTTTCCGCCATCATTACAATAATTTGTAAAGAAATAATCGGGGTTATTAATATAATAAGAGATAATAAAAATGCAATCCCGTGTGTGATTGTTACAACAGTTTGCGAAGTAATAAATGTCTTATACCTGAGTGGCAAAACTAAGCTGGATAAAAACGCAACAAGCAGGAATAAAGACGAAAACAATAAGAAAACTCTCTCCGGATTATTCCGGATATTCTTCATACCATCAGTATAAATGATTGGCAATAAAACACAAGCAGGAAAGCGATTTTTTAAGATATAAATATTTGTTTTATCAGTGCGTTTGCAGCCGAAACGCCATCCATTGCGCTGGAAACAATTCCGCCGGAATATCCGCTGCCTTCTCCGCAAGGGTAAAGATTTTTAAGTGCCGTACATTCAAAGTTTTCTTTGTCTCGTACAATTCTTACAGGAGTGCTGGTTCTTGTTTCCATAGCAATCATAAGTGCATCAGGGCATATAAAACCTTTCATGTTTTTGTTTATCTGACGAAAGCCTTTTGCAAGGCGGTCTGCAATAAAATGCGGAATCCAGGTGTTGAGGTTTGAACTTACAAGGCCTGCTGTATAGCTTGAAGGCGGTAAATCAGTTGATTTTTTATTATCCAGAAAGTCAGAAAGGCGCTGGGCTGGAGCAGCCTGACCTTTTCCGTTTTTAAAGGCGAGTTTTTCAAGCTCAGTTCGGAAGTAAAGTCCTGCAAGCTCTGGGCATCCGTCCGTTTTTGCAGTGTCCTTAAACTTTTGAGGAATATCTTCTGGACGGACTTCTACAACAATTGCCGCATTTGACCACTTTGAGTTGCGGGCTGCTGCAGACATTCCGTTTACTACGATTTCATCGGGACCAGAGGCAGAAGGAACTACAAAGCCGCCGGGGCACATGCAGAAGGAATAAACGCCGCGCTCATCAACCTGAGTTGTTACGCGGTATTCTGCGGCTCCAAGATTTGTATCAAGTTTTCCGTGGTACTGAATTGCATCAATCAAAACTCGCGGATGTTCTACGCGAACGCCTACTGCAAAAGTTTTTGCTTCCAGTGCTTCTGGGGCAGTTTTGGCAATCATTGTGTAAATGTCGCTTGCAGAATGCCCCGTCGCAAGAATAACGGCATTGCCAGAATATTCTGCAGTCTCGCCGGTTTTTGTGTTCTGGGCACGCACTCCTTTTACAATAGTCTTGGCGCCTTCATTCTTAGTAATAAGTTCTGTAACGCGTGTATTAAAATAAAACTCTCCACCAAGCTCTATAATTTTTGCACGCATATTGTTGATTACCAGAGGAAGTCTGTCTGTTCCAATGTGTGGATGTGCGTCGGTAAGGATTTTTTTATCTGCACCAAAATGATTAAAAATCATCAGAATTTGATTGATGTTTCCGCGCTTGTTACTGCGTGTGTAAAGTTTGCCGTCAGAAAAAGTGCCGGCTCCACCTTCGCCAAAACAGTAGTTTGAATCTGGATTTACGTTATCTTTTGTACTGATTTGTGCAATATCGCGCTTACGCTGAGAAGTTTCTTCTCCGCGTTCAAGGATTACAGGTTTTATGCCTTCTTCCAAAAGTTTTAGCGCCGCAAAAAGTCCTGCAGGCCCGCTTCCTACTATAATAACTGAATTTTTATCATCCGCAGGCTTCCATTCAGGAAGTTTATCTTCTACTGCAGCTTCTGCGCTTTCTCCAATAAAAATATTGTAGCGCAGATGGAGTTTTACCTGACCGTGGCGCGCATCAATTGATTTTTTTATAAAAACTGATTCGAACTTTCCGCCGTTTTTTGCAAGTTCTTTTGCATCGGCAGATTTTTTAAGTTCTGCAGTGATTTTAGAATTTATGATTTTTGAGTTCTGCTCTTCATCTGGCAAAACAGTGATTGTAATTTGAATTTTCATACCTGCATTATAACTTTACAGACACATTGTCGCAATAAAGGCTGCTGTAAGGCCTGTAAAAATGGCAAGTCCTATTGAATGAACAGGCACAAAAGAACTGAGTGCAAGGGCTCCAAAAGAAATTGCAGTCGTTAAAAAAGAAAGAATAATAGCTGTTCGTTCAAGACGGCCGCCGTTGTGCTGCGTCATATAAATTATGTAGTCTATGCCAAGTCCAAAAACAAGAATAATTCCCGTGATGCAGAAAAAGTCTATTGGCGTATTTGTGACTGTAAAAACTGCAAGAATTGAAGTTACACTGAATAGAGGCACAAGTGCGATTCTGCTTGTCTGTCGGGCGGTAAAAAACATCCTTAGTGTAATCAGAATGATGATGTATGCAATGCCAAACATCAATAAAATCATTTTTGAAAGATAATCTAAGCCGCTTCCGATTTGTGCAACTTTGTTCTGGTAATAAATGCCTTCTTCCAAAGAAGCCATGTCTTCTAAAATGTTTGCGTCCATATAAGAAGTAGGCATAAAAACTGAATACCACGCGCCGTCAATTTTTCCAAGCCAGAGCATTTTTACAAGGCTTTCCAGCTGCGGAGGAATTGCGCCTTCTGGTGTGATAATGTTTGCTGTGCCAATAGACTTAAGGCTTTCTTTTTGAAGTTCTCCGGCGTTTTCAAAATCAAGAATTTCAAATTGCGAAATACATTCTTCCGATGCAGTAAGAGCCTTGCACGCATTAATTGATGCCAGTTGATTTTTTTCTGACGGAATCAGGCGCGAAGTACAAAGGTATTTTTTATTTGTGACGTATTTCAAAGTCGTAGCAGTTTCGTAGCGTTTAGAAAGTTCTTCTTCTTTTTGCAAAAGTTCCTGCTCGGAGTCAGCCTTTAGAATGAACCAGCTTGAAGGCGTATAATTAAGAACTTTTGCAGCAAGAATTGTGTCAGTTTTAAGGCGCCCCTGCATTTTATATAAATTAGAAAGATTATTTTTTATAGAAAGATTTTTGTGATTTACAGCGATTATTGCGGCAAATAAAAATAAAATCACAAAGAAGGTCAGTCGCGGGCGAGGAAACTTAATTGCAAATCTAAACTGAGGAATAACGCGTTTTTCATTCTTCTGAACATTAAAAATCGGGTAGACCCACAAAACTGTAAGGAATGATGACATAATTCCCGTAAAAGAAAAAACTGCCATCTGACGCAAAAGAGGGAACGGTGCAAACATCAAAAGAAGGTAGCATAATTCTGTACTTGCAAGCGAAAGTGTAAGGCCTTTTTTTAAGAAGGCTTTGATTTCAACGCCTGTAGAAAGATTTTTATTTGCCTTCCAGTTTACAAAAAAGTGAAGACTGTAATCTATGCACGAGCCGATTAGTGATGTTCCGAATACGAGTGTAAGCGCGTGAATCTGTCCAAAAACAGCACAAGTCATGCTGAATGCAAAAGCGACTGATACAAGGATTGAAGTAAAGGCTGCAGCAATCGGAAGCGGGCTTTTAAAAGTAAAAATCAGCATAGCAAGTACTGCAATTAGCGAAATTGTACTTATCAGGCTTATTTCCAGGCTTGCACTTGTCGAACTTTTGTGACTATGGAACGGTGTGCCCGAAAATACAAAACTTGCAGGGGTAGTGGAGTCTGCTTCCAGCGGAAGGCAAACATCGTAAATCAGCTGAACACCGTTTTTCTTTTTTGCAAGGGCTGCTCCCTTATCTGTAAGCATACCCTGAATCATTACAAACCATTCTCCTTCGTATTCGGTTGCAAGAACTCCGTCTTTTAGGTTCATGTTTGTGCCGCTGTCCTGCAAGGTTTGCATAAAACGACGGATATTTACTTCATCAAGGTAAAAAGGGTCATTTTCCAGATTATCAAGAGGAGCAATAGAAAAGCCGCCAAAAATGTTTGAAAGAGACTCTTCTGCAAAATCTTCTATGCCTTCTTCTGTCTTTAGTGCTTCCACTGTCTGCGCATCAAGAAAGTTCCAGCGGTAGGTTTGTAAAAAGTCAAAAATCTCACTGTAAGCTGCTCCGTCAGAATGCAGAGAAAGGCTTTCAAAATAATCAGAAAATTCTGGAGCCGTCTTAAGCGCCTGGTACGCAGCTTCGGCATTTTTTTTTGCTGTAGAAAAATCTTTATTTCGGCTAAGAATAAAAACTGATCTTCCACTGCTGCCTGTAAGTTTTTGATCTGCAATTTTTAATGCCTCAGAAGCAGCCGTGTTTGGAATCATAGAAAATAAATCAGAGGTAATGGAAAATCTTTTGCAAGCTGCAGAAATTCCAAAGGCTGCAAACGCCGCAAAATGAATGAGAACATAAAAAATAAGCAGTAGTTTTTGTTCTTTTAGTTTCATCTGCGTTTTTTATTAATTAAACCTCTGATTTAGAAATTCGTACAAAATTGAATCTTTTGTTCTTAAAATTGTTTCTATTGAATTAAGAACTTTTGAGTTTCCCGCAAGGTTAATGTGACTAACCCCCTGCGAAAAAGTGCTGTCTTTAGGAGTAAGCTTCATTGTCCAGTTTTCGCCGTCAGAAGCGTTTGTAAAATCAACTTCAAAATACTGTTCAAATTCTTCTCTGTTGCCAGAAAGCAGGCTCGCAATCATTTTGGAAGAAAGTTCAAACATGGAATTTTGTGTTTCGTCCAATGAGTTTAGTTTTCCTTTTGAATCAGTATGAGTTATTTTTCCTTGAGTAATGATAACTGTGTTTTTTATAGGCTTTGTAGTTTCCCAGATGATTTTTTCTGAACTCGCGGTAAAAACACCTGAAGATTTTAAGGTTCTTCCATTTGCTGCAATTGTCCGCTTTTGAATAAAATCGCCCGAAATGTTTTTTTCTGCCTTCATTACGCGGCAAGCCTGTTCATAAGTGGTGGCAGAAAGATTTTTTAATGCCACAAAAGGAGAAATCAGTGTAAAAAACAGCATAAGAAGAACAGATTTTTTCATAATTACGAATGGGCCTTTATATAAGATTTTACGTTGTCTATAAAACGCTGGGGGCACACAATAGAAGACTCTTTAGTTTCTATATTTTGTGCCATTTGAGTGCTTTCTGCTTTTGTACAAAGCTCCCCGGTTTCTGCATTGTAAATTTCGTATTTGATTTTTATGCAATTTTCGTATTCTGTAAGGTAAGAAACTACACGTGCAGTGTCTCCAAATCTGAGCGAACGAACATATTTAAGCTTCATGTCTACAACTGGGAATGCAGTTCCTTCTTTTTCCATCTCCAGGTAGCCAAAGTTTACACTGTTCAGAAGTGCACAGCGTGCTTTTTCCATATATTTTACATAATTTCCGTGCCATACAACGCGCATTGTATCTACGTCGTAAAATTCAACAGGAAAAGTAATTTCATTTTTTACAAAATAGTCCATTATTTATCTCCCTCGTTCCAAAAATCAAAAAAGTTGTACCACTGATACGGATATTTAAGGCAAAAGCGTTCCATACAACGAACATATTGGTTTGCCAGGGTATTTATTTTTTCTTCACGTTCTTTGCGGCTACCTTCAAAATTAATTTCAGATTTTATGATGTGAATTGTATAAGTTGGATCAAAACCAGCCTGATGCTTTCTCATAGAAAAAATAAAATAAGTCGGACATTTTAAAAGGGCGGTAATAAGAAATGGCCCGTAAGGGATTTTTGCTGGCTTTCCTAAAAAGTTTACACTAATGCTGCGGGATGTATTATAAGCTGGAACTCTGTCTGCAGAAATTACTACAAGTCCGCCGTCAGCAATTGTCTGTTCCAGCTGTTCCATTGTGCCCATAGAAATATCGTCTGCGGCAATTACGTTGAGTTTTGCGTTAGAGTTGATGTTTCCAATAAGCTTATTAAAGTTTGCTGTTACCTTTTGATCCATGATGATAGAAACTGGAATCTGATGGTCAAAATCGTCAGCACCAAAGCTCAAAATGCTTCTGAATAATTCAATATTTCCAAGATGAGAACAAATGAGCATACATCCCTTATGATTTTTTAAATGCGAACTAACATCTTCTACGTCTGTGGCAGCATTTGCTTGTGTGCCGTCTGCACCCGCAAACTCTATGTCCTGCATTCCAGCTTTTCCACTCCAGCCTTCAATTTTTTCAACAAGGCAGGTTGCAAAAGATGCTATGTGGCGGTAAGTATTTGGAATGATTGGTACGTTGATTTTTATCCCTGTTGAGGCTAATTCCTTTTTAACTTCTTCTGGCAGATTTTTTGCAAAGGCAATCAGATTTTTTTGGTAGCTTCTGGAAATTTCACGTGCCCATTTTGTAAAAGCCCAGTAAAAAACAGAAACAAAGCGGGTCGTTGCCACAAGTATACGGTGAGGTAAAATGCGTACTAAAAATGCAGTAAACGCAATGGACTTTCCGGTTTTAGAAACTTCTTTTACGGCTTTCCATTCTGCAGTGGGATTTTTATTTTCCATTTGCTTCTCCCGCATCCAATGGTTTTCTGGTAGCGGCCTGCAAAATCAATTTTGGAAGCCTTATAATCATGCCCAGAAAAAGGCGTGCAAATGTAAAAGAAATGCCAAAATTGTCGTAAACAATTCTAAAATTAGAAATTCCGTCTTTAGGGTAGCTTACCTGTACAGGAAGATTCAAAACTGGTACTCCCGCCCAGCACATATGCACTAAAATGTCTGCGTCGTAGCCCATGCGGTGGTGAATAAATGCGTGCCTTCTAATAAGTTTTAAATAAGGCGCCACAGGATAAATCCTGAATCCGCAAAGAACGTCTTTTAATCTGCCGTTCAAAGTTACAAAGCGTGCCCAGCCGTTTGCAACTTCACGTCCATTTTTACGTGCCTCGGGAACGCTTTCATCATACTGGGGATATCCGTTTATAAGGGCATCAGGATGTTTTTCACTAAGTTCTAAAAAAGCTTTACATGCATTTACGTCGTGCTGGCCGTCTGCATCCAGCTGAAAAGCATGCGTAATTCCAAGTTCTGTTGCCTTTTTAATTCCGCAGCGCATTGCAACGCCTTTTCCCTGGTTTTTGCCGTATGATACAAGAGAAACTTCGCTATGTTTTTTTGCACATTCCAGAATTAAAGCCTTATTGTGTTCGTTGTTGCCGTCATCCACAAGAATAATCGGACAGTTAAAAATCAAAAGACTTTGAACCACGTTTTCTATAGTTGTACCGTGATTATAAACTGGAATAATAAATCCAAACCTGTTCATAAACGCAAGTGTATTATACAATTTTATTAGTAAAATAACACCTTATTTTTCATAGTCAAAACACATTCTTTCTACTATAATAGACCCCTATGGACGAATTGAAACAGCAAATCAAAGAGACTATTATCAGTTCTTTGCAGCTTGAAGACGTAACTCCAGAAGACATTGTGGATAGTGATCCTTTGTTTAGTGAAGGTCTTGGTCTTGATTCCATTGATGCTCTTGAACTTGGTGTAGCTCTCAAAAAGAAATTCGGAGTAAAATTTTCCGCAGAAAATTCTGAAAACCGAAGTCACTTTGCAAGTGTAGATGCTCTTGCTTCTTTTATTACTTCAGAGCGTGAAAAAGCTAATTAAAATCCTTTTTTACATTATCTCTGCTCTCTATCCGGTAGTAATTTTTACTATGCTGGTTGTGCTTAAACTGCCGGTTAGAATTCTTTCTCTTTGTGTGATAGCGCTTGCGCTGGCATTTTTTTTAAGTGCTACAGGGAATTCCCGCATTACAAAAAATTCTGACAATTCGCCAGTGGACGCCAGCGCAAGCGCATCATCCTTCAGTATAAAACCGATTGTTACATCAGCCCTTTTTATGACTGCAGGAATTGCCTGCTTTCTGACTAATCAGACAATTTTTTTAAGAATGTATGCTGTTGTAATAAGTGTAATGATGCTGATTGTTTTTGGCTCAACGCTGTTTTTTCCTCCAAACATTATTTTTCGTTTTGCATGCCTTGCAGATAAATCTATTAAAGGCTCTCTAATTCATAATAGGGTAGAGCGCTACTGCAAAAAAGTCTGCATTGTGTGGTGCGGATTTTTTATTTTGAACGGCAGTATTTCTGTTTATACGGCTTTTTTTGCAAGTGAACAGGTTTGGGCAATTTATAACGGTGGAATTTCTTACGTTTTAATGGGCCTGCTTTTTGGAATTGAATATATAATCAGAATAGGAGTAAATAAAAAAATGCTAAAAGTTAATTTTATTACTAAATTTAATGCTTCGTCTTTTGCAGATGACCATATCATGAGTTACGAAGGCCGCTGGAGCGACAAAAAATACAAGACCTGGCATGATTTTTTATTAGAAACTGCCAGAATGAGAAAATATATTCAGTCTGTTAATAACGCAGAAAAATGGATTTTGCACTGCGAAGATTACTGGCTTTTTACAATTACTTTTGTGGCACTTTTGCAGTGTAAAAAAACCGTTCTTTTGACTCAAAATATTACAGAAGGCTTTTTAAACGAGATTCATAAACCTGGAATTGAATTCCTTACAGATCAGAAGGTAAGTGGGGGAACAAATATTTCTGTTACTTTGTATTCTATGCCACGCCCAACGGAAGAAGAAATCCGCACAACTCCTGCAATTGATTCAGACAACACAAAAATCTGCATGTTTACTTCTGGAAGTACAGGCACTCCAAAAGGCGTTGATCAGCGTATGACAGAGTTTGAACTGGACAATGCCTTCATAATTTCAAAATGGGGCGAAGATTTTATTAACAGAAAGCTTGTTGCAACTGTAAGTCAGCATCATATTTACGGCTTTTTGTTTACAATTTCTCTTCCTTTTGCACTTGGTGTTCCTGTTCGCCGCAAGAGAATTGAATTCCCGGAAGAATTTACAACCCTTGATGATGAAAAATATATGATTATTGCAACTCCTGCTTTTTTAAAGCGCACTGTAGATGCGGAAGAAGGTACGCTTCCTACAAAAGACTGCTTTATTTTTACAAGCGGCGGTGTTTTAACTTACGATGTTGCAGAAAAAACAGATAAAACTTTTGGATTCTGGCCGGTAGAAGTTTACGGTTCTACAGAAACCAGTGGAATTGCATGGCGCAAAAGCTGTAATGGTCAGGAATGGACTCCGTTTGACAATGCAAAAATCTGGCTTGGTGATGATGGCTGCCTCCGCATAATTTCGCCTTATATCAAAAATCCGGAAGGCTTTGCCACTGCTGACCTTGCAGAAATGCTTGCAGACGGCCGCTTTTTGCTTAAAGGACGCAGCGATTCAATTGTAAAAATAGAAGAAAAACGTATTTCTATGACAGAAGTAGAAAACCGTCTTTTAGACAGTGGACTTGTTGCCGATGTAAAAGTTGTTGCCATGGAAGACCGCCGTCAGTACCTTGCAGCCGCTTTGGAACTTAATAAAAAAGGAAAATCAAAGTTTGCAAACTCTAAAAAACTGGAAATAAATAAATTTTTCCATAATTACCTTATGCAGTATTTTGAAAACGTTGTAATTCCCAAAAAATGGCGTTTTGTAGAAAAACTTCCAAGCGATATTCAGGGAAAAAAACACAAAGAAGATATTATTGCCCTTTTTGAATAAAAAAAAATTTTTCTTATCTGTAAAGTTGGTGTAAACTTAGTATTAGGATTTGTGAGGTGCTATGGGCGATAAACTGAACCCGAAAGTTGTAAAATACATTTTTACTGCCATTCTTTCAGCAATTGCAAGTATTCTTATTGTTTTTGTAACTTCTTTTTTTTCCTCAAAAGTGATGGTTGTTTTTCGTAATAATCATTTTAATACAATAAAACTTGTAGCAGATGGTTATGCAAAAGTAGCAGATGAAAAGCTTAAATCTTACAATTCTATTCTCAACACCATTTATGATGAAGATGTTTTTTCAAAAGGTTCAACTTTAGAGATTGTTTATCATCTTACCCAGAATAAATACCGCATGCCTTCAGAATTCCTGGAACTCTTATATTTTGATGTAAATGGCATTGCAACAGATATAAGAGGAAACTCTCTGCCAATAGAAGATCGTGATTACTATAAAGCAATTGTTTATTCAGGCTCAAAATCTTTTATAACTGGAGCTCTGGACTTAAAAAATGACGGAAGAACCGCCTTTATTATGGCAAAGGCAGTTTATTCCTCTACAGGGCAGGTAAAAGGTGGTATTGCCTGCATTGTAGATTTGTACAAGTTTGAAGAAAGCTTTCAAGATATAAATGTACTTGGAATAGGCGCTATTTCTATCATAGATAAATACGGAAAGTTTGTTATACACGAAGATCATGATTTAATCGGAAATACGTATACACCGCAAGATGAGCGATTCAAACATTATTCAACATTAAATTTAGCAAAGAATAAGTCTGGAATAGCTCTTTTTGAAGACGAAAAAGGTACTACATATTCTATGTTTTACAGTCTGATTCCAAGCTCTGGCTGGGTTTTATGTTTTACGCTTCCTTCCAATATAAAAAAACTTGAAAACGAACGTAACCTGCTGAATCTGGTAATGATCATAAGTTCTACGGCTATTTTATTTTTGCTTTTCTTTGGCGAGCTTATGACCATAGATTTATTCCAGAAGAAAGCCCTTTTGTTTGTTGATTTTGACCCTGTTACGGGGCTCTGGTCGCAGGATCGCTTTGTTCACGAAGCAGACAAATTAATCCGCCGGCGCGAAAATCAAAAATATATGCTTATAGACAGCGATGTTATGGGTTATAGGTATATTGGCCAAAAGCACGGTGATACTGAATTAAAAAATCTTTTAAAATTTATTGGAAATGAAGTTAATAAAACTGCAGAACTTTATCAAGGAATCTGCTGTCATGGTTCTTCTGACCATTTTTACATGTTCTTTAAGATTTCAAGCGTAAAAAATGGAATGAAAATTTTTAAGACGCATGCACTTGATGAACTTTCTATTACAGACAGCTATAAAATTCCTTTTGTGCTTAAGTTTGGAATTGCTTTTGTTTTGCCAGAGGATAAATACAAAAATCTTTCTGTTTCTACGCTTATTGGACAGGCTTCAATTGCGCAAAAAAATATCCGCAAAGATTCAGAGATTTTTTATTCAATTTATGATTCAAAATTTCTGCGCCGCGTACAGGACGAATATTTCTTAGAAAGTCAGGCGGAAAAGGCTCTTAAAAACCGGGAATTCTTTGTTCAGTATCAGCCAAAGGTTAATATAAAAACAGAAAAACTTTGTGGTGCAGAAGCATTAGTGCGCTGGAATCATCCGGAACGTGGAATTATTCCTCCAAACGATTTTATTCCGCTTTTTGAACGCACAGGCTTTGTTACTAAAGTTGATTTTTATGTTTACGAAGAAGTGCTTAAGTTCCTGGATGCACGCATTAAGGCAGGACTTCCTGTTGTGCAAATCAGTGTAAACATGAGTCGCAATCATAATAAGCCAGAAAAATTTATCAGCGATTTTATGGCTGTGTTTAATAAGTATAATGTTCCTGCAAAGTATGTTCAGGTAGAAATTCTGGAACGTTCTTTTACAGAAAATACAATTCTTGCAGAAATTACAAACCGTCTGCATGATCATGGTTTTACAGTTGCTATGGACGACTTTGGAACTGGCGAAAGTTCTCTTTCTATGCTTACTCAGGTTCCAATTGATGTTCTTAAGTTTGACAGAAGCTTTTTACTTTCTGCAACAAATTCTAACGGAGAGATTGAACGTCGTTCTGCCGGTTTTATTGAATCTTTTATTGGGCTAGGCAAACGACTGGAAAAAGAAACTGTTTTTGAAGGAGTAGAAACTGAAAGTCAGCGAGACTTTCTTCGCGTAATTGATTGTGATTGTGTTCAAGGATATTTTTATTCAAAACCGCTCAATCAAACTGATTTTGAAAACTACATCAAGCTGCATGTCTAGAATATATCAAGAAATATGTGTATTATATGCATATACTATCAACACGTGTAAATCACATGGAGGATTTATGAAAAAATTTGTGATTGTATTGGGGGCACTTGCATTAACTTTTAGCAGTGCTTTTGCAAAAGCGAATTCTGCTGCAGATGGCGTAAAGCAGAATATTCTTGTAGAACCCGTAAATGGCCTTGTTCACGATTTTATCCGGGGTGTGGATATCAGTTCTCTTGCTGATATTGAAAAAGCTGGTGGTAAATTTTACAACGACAATGGAAAAGAAGAAGATCTTTTTAAGATTTTAAAGGACCATGGTGTAAACTGGGTTCGCCTTCGTGTATGGAATAATCCAACTTATGCAGATAACTACAAAGATCCATATACTGGAAAATCTGCTAAAAAAGGTCAGGCTTATGGTGGTGGAACTAATAGCGTAGTTAATGACATTCCATTGGCAAAACGCGCTAAGGCAGCTGGCCTTAAACTGTTAATCGACTTCCATTACAGCGACAGCTGGGCGGATCCTGCAAAACAGCACATGCCACAGGATTGGGTTGGTCTTAGCGACAAAAAACTTAATTCAGCTGTAGAAGCATTTACACGCGATTCTATTAAGAAATTTATAGAAGCTGGTGCCCGTCCTGATATGGTTCAGATTGGTAACGAGCTTAATAACGGTTTTATGTGGCCGCTCGGAAAAATCTGGGGTAACGATGGCGAAAAAGTCGGCGGATTCCCAGGCTTTACACGTCTTTTGACATCAGCTTCAAAAGGTGTTCGCGAAGCACAGGGTAGTGGAGCAAAAATTCAGATTGTAGTTCACCTTGCAGATGGAACCAACAACGATCTTTATCACACAGTTTTTGATGAAGTTGTAAAAGCTAATGTTGATTTTGATGTAATTGGTCTTTCTTATTATAACTACTGGCATGGTGCAACAGGTTTGCTTAAACGCAATATGAACGATTTGAGCAAAGTTTACGGAAAGAATCTTTGTGTAATGGAAACAGCCTATGCCTTCACCGAAGATGACGGCGATGATCAGGGAAACGCTTTCCAGGTTTACAGTGGAGACAGCGAAGGTTATCTTCCAAGCGTTCAGGGCCAGGCAACAGCAATCCGCGACGTAATCAATGTTGTTGCATCAGTTCCTAACGGACTTGGTGTATTCTACTGGGAGCCGGCATGGATTCCTGTAAAAGGCGCAGGACTTTCTGCTACAGAAGGCGACACCTGGGAAAACCAGGGTATGTTCGACTTTAAAGGCCGTGCACTTCCTTCTCTTTCAGTATGGAATCTTGTAGGCGGAAAAGGCGAAGTTACAAACAAATGGGGTGGTAGTGCAAAAGTTGGTTCAGGCTTTACACCATATGCACAGAGTGAACCAATTACTATTACTACAACTCCTGGCAAAGAACCTGCTCTTCCTTCATTTAATAAGATTCTCTTTACAAATGATAAAGAAAACAAAATCCAGGTAATCTGGGAAAAACATGACTGGAAGGCAGAAACAAAGCCAAGAACTTTTGAACTTAAAGGCCGAATTACAGGTACAGAATTTATTCCGGTTGCAAAAGTAACAATTTCTCAGAACCTTAATCTTGTAGAAGATGGTTCTTTTGAAAGCGGAAATTTTGGAAAATGGACTTTGGATGGTGATGGTGCAGCCTGCTTTATTGAAAACAATAAAGGAAACGCAAAGACTGGAAAATACACCTTTAAATACTGGCTTGGAACAGGATTCAAATCAACTTTGCGTCAGACATTCACAGGTCTTGAGAACGGCACTTACGAAGCAAGCATCTGGGCAATGGGTGGCGGCGGAGAAAACGAAATCAGCTTCCGCGCTACAAACTTTGACGGTGCAAAAGTTGAAAGTGTAGCTGTTGTAAATACAGGCTGGAAAAACTGGAATCAGTACAAAATCCGTATTCCTGTAAAAGAAAACAAACTTACCCTCGAAATTTTCCTTAATACTAACAATGGAAACTGGGGAAACTTTGACGATGTGGAGCTGTTTAAGGTAGAATAGACCTTAGGATATGGAAAAAAAACAGATCACACAAAACGATGTTGCGCGCGAAGCTGGAGTAACGCGCAGCATGGTAAGTTATGTAATAAATGGGACAGAAGGACGTTCAGTTGCGCCAGAAACACGACAGCGTATTCTGGATGTAATTGAACGTCTTGGTTACCGTCCAAATAAAGCCGCTCAGGCATTGCAGCAGGGCGATGTTGCATTTGCTTCTAAAAGAATTGGAGTCATTCTCCGCGACTCTGATTTATTCCGTCGTCCTTACTATGCAGAAATCCTTGCAGGAATTCATACCGCTGCATATCTTCACAATTACAAAATAGTATTTATCCGCTTTTTTGAAGAGTTTAAAGATCCAGTGCTATTTAATGAACTCATTCACGAAGAAGAAATTGGAGGCCTTATTCTTATTGCAACTGACCAGTGCTTTAAGGGAACCGAAGATATCGAACTTGTTCGCCGAATGAAAGAGCGTATTAAAAAAATTGTATGCCTTGACTGGAAGTTTGAAGGCCTTTCCAGCGTGAGTTTTGACCGTCAGCTGGCTGCCAAAAAAGCCGCCCTTCACGCAATTAATAAAGGCTTTACAAATATTGCATACGTTGGCGAAGTTGATGAACGCGTTAAAGGTGTAGAAGACGCTCTTATGGAAAAAAATATTTCCATTACAGAGTATAGAACGCTTGTTTTTGGTGCTTATGATATGGCAAGCGGTTACGAAGCTATTAAGAAAATCAGGGATGGCGGGCGAGTGCCACGGGCAGTTGTCTGCGGATCCGATGAAGTTGCCTATGGAGTTTTGTGTCACCTGAACGAACTGAATATTTTAGTTCCCGAACAGGTAGCTGTCATCAGCATAGATGACCTGGAAACTTCTTCCTACATAACTCCGCCCCTTACCACTGTAAATGTTCATAAACAGGGCATGGGGCAGAAGGCTGTAGAAATGATCGTTAACGGCACTGCAGGGCAAGATGATAAAGCCCAGCAGATTGAATTGCCTACAGAACTTGTAGAACGTTCAAGCTCTTAAAATTCTTAGAAGACAAGTTCAATACTTTTAATTTTTCCGCTTCTTCCAAACAGTGCTTTAGTTTCTTCTACTGTCAGCGAGTTACCGGAACGTTTTGCTCCGTTCACGCAGATAGAAGCCTTATCAGCATCTACAGTAGCGCTCTTGCTGCTAAAGCTGTAAGTTACAGGAACACCACACCAAGTAAAGCTCAAAGTGCCGTCTGCCTTAATTTCAGAATCCTTAAGAATAAGCGGGCTAAATATAGCTTTTCCGTCTTCTACGTTTACACCAAGTTCACCAAAGCGTGTAAGAACTTCTTCTTTCACCTGACCAGTCATACCAGGCTGTTTTGCGCCCTGTCCGCTCGGTGTGTGTGAATAAGGATCAGCTGGGAATGCACCGTAAAGCTCAGGACTCTTGTTGTAGCCAAGCCCGCTGCGAACAGCGTAGTAAGATTCTGTAAGCTTTTTAACGTTATCTTTTTCACCAAGTTTTTCTGCCTTAAGAATATTTTCCTGAACTGCAAGTAAAAGTTTAGAAACCATGTGCCAGTAAATACTTCCAAGCCCTTCGTAAGCGTAGAACGTGCCTGAACGGCCGGTAAAGCTCTGATGATTAAATGTTTTTTCGTAAAGTTCAAGCAGAGCCTTCTGTTCTGCCTCTGTAGGACGGTTTTCTTCTTTCTGAGCTGCAATAAAATCCTTAATTACATTTGAGTTTCTAAAAGAAGGATTAAAGTGATAAACGCCGTTTACATCTTTTTCCATGTAAAGAGTACCTGTGCGTGCAATCAGCGCTTCCAGAGGCTTTTCATCAGCCGCTTTTACGCAGTTTTTCTTCTGGAATGGTGGCAGCTCTTTGTTAGGGTAAAGCATAAATGAATGCTGACGAGTTTCGTACATTGCGCTCTTCTGAAGGGCCTCCACCACGCTCTGTGCCTCAGCCGGGCTAAGCAAATCAGAAGAAAGAATTGCAACCTGACCTTCGAGCATTGGCTGAAGGTATACAATCTCCATTCCGCTGTCTGTAATCTTTACAGTGTTGTAAGAATGGTAAAGTCCGTCCTCACGGCGGTTCAGCTTAATTGTAAGTTCAACAAGACGGTTGAATGCGCCAAGGGCTGTCAAAATCTCATCAGAAGTGATTTTTTCTTCTCCGTCAGAATAGCCGTTAGCGTAGAAGGCATTTCTTTCTGCTTCAAAAATGCGTTCAGCCTTATCTGTAAAGGCTTTGCGTTCTGCAGCGTTTTCAGAAGCCTTTTTAAGGTCTGCTCCAGTGTAAAGTGCAGCAAGTGAACTCAAAGCAGTCTTCATTGCTTTAGGAACAGAAAATTCCTTTACGCTGCTTTGTGTGTACAAAGTTTCAAGCAGGTGGATATAGCGGTAGAGGTAACACAAAGTAACAACAGAAAGTCCGTAGCCTGCAAGAGCGTTGTTTGCATCGTTCCATTCAGGGCGCTGAGTGTTCAGCCAGATTCCTCCGCCTGGTACAAGATTTGCAATTTTTGTAATTACAATCTGAAGGGCCTTTGCAGTAAAACTTAAGAGGTAAGGATTGTTGTCGCTTCCCAGAATAAGTTTTGCATCAGAGCCGCGCTGTTTTGTTTCGTTCTGAAGTTTGTTGCTCAGTTCGCGGTCAAAGAAGATTGTATTACGAGGATCTTTTACAACTTCGTCATAAGATTTAATACGGTAAGGAACATTTGCGCTTGTGTAGATTTTTTCATCAAGGTTTTCCAAAGCCGATTTTTTATCAGTCTTATAAAGGAATTCCAGGAGTTTTGCAAAGTAGATTACCTGATGGTCTCCCCAGTAACCAATAAATGCCCATGGATTATTAGGATCAGGGATTTCCCAGTCAATTCCCGCACGGTTGATTTTATACGGATTGTAACCGTCTGCAGTCATAGCGTTCAGAAATTTTACACACATATTTTTAATGTAAACAGGATAAGACCACGAAAGTGCCTCCCAGTTCTGGAAGATGTCTCGCCAGTTTCCTTCGTAATTCAAAATAGGATTACCGTCTGCATCGCGAAGTTTAATAGAGAAGATATTCCAAGGACGGCTAGGGTCACCATGACGACGGCTAAAGGTCAAAGGCATGTATTCAAAGAAAAGTCTGGAAACCTGAGGATTACTGTGTTTTTCTACAACATCAATAAGTTCTGTGTAAGTAACATCAGCTTTTCCTGCATCCTTAAACGGTTTTACAAGAGCCTGTACTTCGCTTACAAGACCTTTATTTCTCTGTTCAATAAACACAACAAAATCATCAATGCCAATCTTTCCCTGATTGCAAAAAATACCACCACGCATAATGTTGAACATAACGTTCTGCTGATGGTGAACACAGTTCATAGTATCTGCAGTCTGCTGAATTCCATCTGCATCGCCAAGGTACTGCGCCATAAGAGAATCGCAGGCCTTAATGTCCTCTTCTAAAAGCTTAAGGGCCTCTTTTCTGTCTTTAATCTTTGTCTTAAGGTTTTCAATTTTTGCAAGAGCAAGGTAAGTATCAAATACCTGGAACCATTTTTCCTGACTTGTATCACCAGCACCGTTTGCCTCCAGTTTAATCTTCTTGCAGATAAAACATGAAGAACGCTGACCTTTTGTAACAACATCAGTTGTAAAATCAGAAGCATTCATAAGCTTTGTGTTGTTTGCAAACTGTTCTGGTGCGTCTGTAGCAAGAATAATTTTGTCGTCAGTTGTAAACCAGCTTACGTTTGCTAAAAGGCCTTCGCTAGGTTCAGCCTTATCAGAAAGCATAGAAGAAAGACCAAACAAAGCAATGTTTCCGTCAGGATCTAGATCAGTCTTTTTGTAAGCGTCTAAAAGACAGCTGTTAGAATTCTGTAAATCAGAACTTGCGCAGGCAGGCATAATATTCTGAGCACCATCAAGCACGCTAAGTTCAACAGCCTTATTACCCAGATTTTTGATTACAGCGCTTTTTACAAGGCCAAAGTTTTCACAGGAAGTCCATCCCAAACGGAAGCTAAGATTTAATTTAGTATTAACTTCTTCAAACCAAACAGCAGTTCCATTGTAATTTTTGTAAATATTGAACTGCGAAGTACCCTCCATCAGTTTTTTTACAGAAGGTGAAGCATTAAAGTAGCCAAACGGTTCCCAAACTTCAATTCCATCATCAGTTTTTACAGCAACGCTGGCGTAATTTCCTGTGTAAGCACGGGCGTCGTGAACTTTGTCTGCAGTGTAGTATGGAAAAACCGCGTGATTGCTGTCAATTCGTCCGGCAGTAATACCACCCTGAGACCAGCAGAAATTCCAGATGTCTGACGCGCTGGTAATAGTCATAAAGAAATTTTCCATACAGTCGTAGTTCTCAATTTTGTAAACAGGAACTCCGTCCAGCTCAGTAAAAAATCCTTTTACTTCTTTTTTCATAAAAATCCTCAAATATTAGGCAATCGGTTGCCTAGACTTATAATTTAAAAATACTCTAGAGGATTTTTGTTGTCAAGAGAAGAAAAGAAAATAAAAAAGAATTATGGGCACATCCCTCACTTCGCTCCCCCTTACAATCCCTTGTGCAGTTTAAAATATGACTTACTTTTTCTTTAAGTAGCGGGAAACAACTCTTCCATGCTATAATTTTAGTATGTTTTCTACCAAATCCGAAATAACTCAAAATCTTTTTAATCTCCAGGACATTGCTTACCGCGACTTTCAGGCAAAATTGATTCCTACGGTTGCGCCAGAAAATGTAATTGGTGTACGAACTCCAGCTTTACGTGCGTTTGCAAAACAATTAATAAAAGATGCTACCAGTGATAAAGAAACAGCCTCTGCAATTAAAGATTTCCTTTCCGACCTACCTCATAAATATTATGACGAAAATCAGCTGCACGCATTTATTCTTAGCGAAGAAAAAGATTATGATTCCTGCATTTCAGGATTGGAAAACTTTCTTCCTTATGTTGATAACTGGGCAACCTGCGACACTCTTATACCCAAAGTACTAAAAAAGCAAAAATATCACGAAAACGTTTTAGTAAAAATTAACGACTGGATTCAATCATCACATACTTATACGGTCCGCTATGCCATTGGAACGCTTATGCGCTTTTTTTTAGATGATGAGTTTAATAGTGAATATCTGGAAAAAGTAGCCGCCGTTCAGTCAGACGAGTATTACATCAAAATGATGGTCGCCTGGTATTTTGCAACGGCGCTTGCAAAACAGTGGGATGCAACGCTGCCTTTTATAAAAGAAAAACGTCTTGAAGTGTGTACACACAACAAGACGATTCAAAAAGCCATAGAAAGTTATAGAATTACTCCAGAACAGAAAGAATTACTTAGAAAATTGAAAGTATAAAAATGCTCTAGCAGGAACCGTGATTTGCTCCGCTAACACGTTACACAAATCCCGAACCCTGCTACGCAATTTTTTTCTGATATTACAAGTTCCTTTATTTTCTATTAGCAAAGTTAGCAAGTCCTCTCTTAAACTGCGGAATGCGGGCGCATGTTACACTGTCCCAGCCATCACGGTCGCCTCGTTTTAAAAAGTGGTATGCAACGCCCGCAATCATAGCACCGTTATCTCCGCAGAGTTTAAGCGGTGGGAAGATGCAGTTCAAATCTGTGCGTTCTGCCAGAAGTGAGCGCAGCCGTGAGTTTGCGGCAACTCCACCACCTGCAACAACTGTTGTAAGACCAGTGTCTTCTACCGCACGGAAGAGTCGTGAAGTCAAAGTCTTGCAGGCTGTTTCCTGGAAGGCGGCGCACATATTTTCCTTTGAATGCTCGTAGCCTTCGTTCCAGAACATATCACACTGGTGAATTACGGCAGTTTTTAGACCAGAAAAGCTTACATCATAGCGATGTTCTTTGTTATCAAGTTTAGGAACAGGGAAACTTGCAGCTCTTGCATCCCCCTGTTTAGCAAGATTATCAATAATAACTCCTCCAGGGTAACCCAAACCGTAAAATTTGCTCACTTTATCAAAAGCTTCACCCACAGAATCATCAACTGTAGTTCCCAAAATCTCAAGATCATCAAAATTATTAACCTTACAGATAATACTGTGTCCACCGCTAACAAGAAGTCCCAGATATGGATACTGAATGTCATTTACAAGGTGAGCAGCATAAAGATGACCAAGCATATGGTTTACTGCAAGAAAAGGTTTATTCAAAGACCACGCAAGAGTTTTTGCAAACGTAAAGCCAACCATCAGTGAGCCCATAAGGCCCGGACGGTTTGTAGCAGCAATTGCATCAATATCATCAAAAGTAAGTTTAGCTTCTTCCAGCGCCTGACGTACAACCGGCAAAATCCATTCAACATGCTTACGACTTGCAATCTCTGGCACAACGCCCTTATAAATCTGATGGAACGGAATCTGGGTTGCTACAACGTTACTCAAAATTGTTTTTCCGTCTTCAACGATAGCGCAGGCTGTTTCATCACAGGATGATTCAATTCCTAAAACTTTCATACTATTCCTCTAAGGTAAAGCTAAAAAAAGCAGTGCTTTTTTTTTTAACGCTTTGCTATTTATCAAGAAGAGGCATAGCCTCTTCACTCATCTCTTTAATCCACGGCATTCTGAAACCGTTTTGAACTTATATCCCTTCTCCAAAAGTTCAGGGTAAACTTCCATTAAGGCAGCTGGCAAAAAGTCAGCCGACCAGATATGACCTATCATTATAACAACGCCGTCGCGGTTTGCAATATCAAGATTTTTACGAATTTCAGCTACAACGTTGTCGCGGGTTTTTACGTTATCTAAGAAACGCCCGTTACGTTCATAATATGACAAACCAAGCGCACTTGCAACGGCAGGCACAGTGGTGTTCACGTTAGTGCGCGAATCCAAAAAGTAGATACCGTTTTCAGATGCATACTTCAAAACTGTTTCCATTTTTTCTGCATCAGCCGTAATCAGCGACCCTTCATGATTGTTAAAGCCCGCAATCGGCCCGATTTCCGAAATATTCTGATAAAGCATAGCCTTAATCTGTCTTTCATCCATTTGTGGAGTGATTGCACCCGGCCCCGGATTTACCCCTGTATTTATAGCCTGCATTGGCTGATGCAGCATAAGTTCTTTTCCGCTAGAACGAACTTTTGCAGCCGATTCTTTTGAGTACGCCAGTTGAGGAAGCACCGCAATAGTAACCGGAAATGGCAGATCAAGGAATTTCTGCAGATGAATAAGATTCTGACCGCCGTCATCCAGGAGAATTACAAGCTGAGCCCCGTTTTTAGCCTGCGGAAAGTTGAATTTTGATGCAGTTGCAGGTGCAGTTGAAGGTAGTTGAGTCTGCGAAGGTGTTTTATCCGCTGTAGAAGGCACATTCGACTGGGCAGAAGGTGTCTGAGATGGCAATTTAGTCTCTGTATTAGGCGTTCTAACAGGTTCTTCTTCCTTTTTAGGCGGAGTAACAGGCTTAGAAGTCTTTTCTGACTCCTTTTTTACAGCTTTCTGAGCATTTTTTTCTGTTTTTGCCTGAATGTTTTTCTTTTCTTCTGCCTTTTTCTTAGCTACAAGTTCAGTCTGTTTTCTCGCCGCAGCAATCTGCTCAGACTTTTCTTTTTCTGCGCGAGCCTTATCAGCCTTAGCTTTTTCCTCAGCCTTGCGGTTTTCTTCCGCCTTACGAGCTTCTTCTTTCTTCAAATCTTCCTGTTTTTTCTGCTCAGCAAGAAAAGTCTGTTGCTTATCCCATGCCCGCTGATTAATCGCCGTACTTACAACCAGTAATCCCATGCAAATGGCAATAATTGCCGCACACAAAATAATAATTTTATAAGGAGCAATATAAACCTTTCCTTTTTTAGTGCGTTTTTTCTGAGTTCGTCGTGATTTTGTCGTAGTTTTACCTTTAGAAGCACGCTTTTGAGCCATATTCTTTTATTTTATAGTTTTATGAAGGTATTTGCAAATTATGAAAAAGAATAAATGGCTTGCGGTCGCGAAGCATGGTTCAAAACCGCGCGATAACGCGCTGCATGCTGTTTGTGCAAAGAAACTATAAACCAGGTCGCTTCCGCGACCTCCACAAACAGAATGTTTTTGAACCATGCTTCGCTCCCTCCGCCAGTTTCTCCTGTTTAAAAACACAAAACCGTCGAAGTTTCCCTCGACGGTTCTTAGGCTTCCAGCCACTTGCGCAGCAAGTGTTAGGAGGTTAGAAGCCTTCGGAAGTTGCAGTTTGCCTTACGACCTCCGAATTAAGCAGTCAAAGCCTTAATTTCAATCTTCTTAGGTGCCTCACTAGCTTTTTTCTGCATAAAGATTGTCAAAACACCGTTCTTAAAGTTAGCCGAAACATTTTCAGTATCAACATCCTTTGGCAGAACAAAGCGGCGTTCAAAGCTGCTTGTGCGTCGTTCTTTAAGAATGTATTTTCCAGCCTTCTTCTCTTCTTTCTTTTCCTCTTTCAGCTCTTCTTTAGAAGAAGTAATAGTCAAATTGTTCTGGTCAAGCTCAATATTTACGTCTTTTTCAGTACGACCAGGCAAATCCATCTCAAGAGTGTAACTCTTTTCGTCCTCCTCAATGTCAACTTTTGGAGTAGAAGTTGTTACATGGCACATTGCAGGTGTGTCAAACACGTCGTTGAAAAGTGAATTGATAAGTGAAAGTTCGTTCATATCGTACCTCGATTTTTTTTAAGGGAGCTCATACAAGTTCCCAGATTTTTCACTTAATATATAGCAATATTCGTGCCAACTTTGCGAGGTATATAAAAATTTAAGAAAAATTTCGTAATTTTTTGGGCGAGACTCCCTATTAACCATTCTTGCGGGGTTCCACTGCCGTTCCAGCCGCCTCCGCTGCGCTCCGGCGGCCGCTTCGCGCCCCTCCAGCCCGGCGCATGCTGCCCCATAAATCCGCCAGTTTTTACTCCGTTTCGGGAGATTTTCCTCAAATTTACCCTGAAAATAAAGTTTATTGGGTAAATTTGACACATTAAATTGTTTCTTTTCGACACGGATACTTTTTAATCAATTATTTTATAATCACTATCCGTGATCATCCGTGTTTATCCGTTTAATCCGTGTCAAAAAAAATCTGCGCCCTTTTTGCGGCTATTTTCCAAACACAGCCTTCACCAGTTGTTTAATATTTTCAACTTTTGTACAGTCCTTTTCTTTTTCAGGGCAAATAACATCATTAAATCCCAACTGCTGAGCCGCTTTTACCCGCTGTTTAGCCTTATTTACCGGGCGGATTTCCCCCGCAAGACTCAATTCCCCAAACACCACCGTCTGATTTTTAATAGCAATATCAGTTCTAGCCGAATAAAGTGCCGCCGCCAGCGCCGCATCAATCGAGCTTTCCGTAAGACGAACACCGCCCGCAACGTTCACATAAATA
>JAILHD010000118.1 GCA_024696155.1 Treponema sp.
TATTGCCGTAAAAAGTAATATATATATGTGGTGGGAAAAATGAGCAGTAAAAATATTTTGATTTTGGGTGCAGGCCTTATGCAAAAGCCTGCAATTTTAAGCGCAAAGGAATTAGGCTTTAAAACTTATGTAATAGATGCCGATCCAAAGGCAGTTGCAATTCCTTATGCAGATGAATTTTGTAAGATTGACCTAAAAGCTCGCGAAGAAATTTTAGCCTATGCAAAAAAAATAAAAGAAACTTGTGGACTTGCTGCAGTGTTTACAGCAGGAACTGATTTTTCGGCTTCTGTTTCTTATGTATGCGAAAACTTAAATCTTCCGGCCCATTCGTTTAAGGCTGCAATTAATGCCAGCGTAAAAACAGAAATGCGAGAATGCTTTAAAAAGGCAGGAGTTCCTTCTCCTTCTTTTATAAAAATTGAGCAGCAGAATGTTGAAGAGCTTAATCTTGCTTTTCCTTTTGTAATTAAGCCTGTAGATAATATGGGGGCACGCGGTTGCCGTTTAATCCGCTCTAAAGAAGAAGTTGCAAATTCTGTAAAGAAAGCACTAGAAGCTTCCCGTTCTAAAATTGCAATTGCAGAAGAATATATGGACGGCGCAGAATATTCAATTGATGCACTTGTTTACAACGGAACTTTTACCGTAACAGGTTTTGCAGAGCGCCACATAAAATATCCGCCGTATTTTATAGAAGTAGGGCATACAATGCCTTCTGATCTTCCCAAGGCCGTTCACGACGAATTAATTTCTATTTTTGCCTGTGGTGCAAAATCACTCGGACTTACCTGCGGCGCTGCCAAGGCTGATATTAAATTTACAAAAGACGGCGCCATGATAGGAGAAATTGCTGCACGGCTTTCTGGCGGATACATGTCTGGCTGGACCTATCCTTATGCCGCTGATTTAAATCTTACAAAACAGGCAATTTTAATTGCAGCTGGCGAAGAGCCAAAAGACCTTCTTGAACGCCGCGTTCATGTAGATTTTAATGCTGGTAAAACAAAGCTTGAAAAGCCATACGAACTTTTTGAAGTTCCCTGCAAGCGCGTAAGTGCCGAACGTGCGTGGATTTCTATTCCTGGAAAGGTGCAATATATTGAAGAAATTAAAGAATATACCGATCAGGCTGTGCGCGATGTTCTTCCACGTGCCACTGTAAGCCTTGGTTCTGAAGTGGATTTTCCCCGCAATAATGTAGAAAAATGCGGAAACGTAATTGCCGTAAGTCACCGTTGTGATATTGCAATTGCCGCAGCAGAGGATGCTGTTTCTAACATTTTTATTACACTGGAGCCAAATAATAAAAAAACTGATGATTTTATTGCGGGCTTTACACAGGCAGATGAACAAAACTTCCCGCCGCTGGCGTTTGCAGCGCTTTCTAAAACTGAGATGGAAGGTCTTAATGGTTCAATTCTCCAGAATCAGAGCGTAGAAGAATCTATTCCTCCATTCATTTTAGAAAAATACGGAATGCTGACCGACTGGAATTACAATACAATTTCACAAACTGCAAAGAAATTTGATATACTTCGTAAAAATCATCCAGCGCTTGATACAAAAAAATTCTGGAATGCATTAATGCGCGGTGGTTTGCAGGCAGCAGTATATTTTTCTGATTCGCAAAAATAGGACAAAATATGAAATTAAAAACAAAACTATCAATTATTGCAGCATTTTTTTTAGGTGCAGGCTCTTCTGTTTTTGCCGCAAATACAATTTCTCTTTTAGAAAGCGCTAAAACAAAGGGGATGACAATTTACTGGGATTCACTTTCAGAAACAGGAATGATAGAAAAAGCAGGACATCAGCTTAGCTTTAGAAATGGCGAACAGCTTGTAGTTTTAGACAGCCTGTATTTTCAGATTACAGATGCTCCAGAGATTGCAAATAATCAGATTATGGTTTCTCAAAAGTTTTTAAGCGATGCAGAAACTTTCTTCAGTCAGAAAAATGAAACTCCATTTAAAGTTGGCGCAATTCTTATTGATCCTGGTCACGGTGGAAAAGATCCGGGCGCTCTTAAAACTTATAAAATCAACGGAAAAAGTGTTACAATCCGCGAAAAAGACATCAACTTAAAAGTTGGAAAAATGCTTTACGACCGCTTAAAATCTGCTTATCCTGATAAAAAAATTGTACTTACCCGCAGCTCAGATGTATTTATTTCTCTTGGAGAACGCACAGAAATTGCAAACAGTGTAAAAGTAAAAGAAAACGAAGCTGTAATTTTTATTTCTATTCACGTTAATTCTTCTCTTAATAAATCTTCTTCGGGTTATGAAGTGTGGTACCTTTCTCCAAATTACCGCCGCACTGTAATAGATAAAAATGCAATTAATTCAGATGTTAAGGCGCTTTTCCCAATCTTAAACTCTATGACAGAAGAAGAATTCACTACAGAAAGCATTATGATTGCAAAATTTGTAATGGACGGACTTTCTGCTCAAATTGGTAAAGAATCTACAGCCCGCGGAATTCGTGCAGAAGAGTGGTTTGTTGTAAAGAATTCAAATATGCCTGCCGTTCTTGTTGAACTTGGTTTTGTTTCTAACGAAAAAGAAGCTCTTTTGATGAACGATGACAAATACTTGAAAAAAGCAACTTTAGGAATATATAATGGCCTGAGTGCGTTTATTACTCATTTTGAACGTTCAGAAGGATTTACTGCAATAAAATAATTATGAAAACAAAAAAAGATATACGTTACGCAAGAACATTTTTATTTGGATTTGCTTTTTTTATTTTTTCACTTTCTCTTCTATTATTTTTGCTTTCTAACCATAAAAATAGAAGAATCTTTATTTTTCCTTCGGTAGATGAAGGCAGATATGTTGTTGAATACCGCTATCTTCCAATGAATCCTGTGCAGGGTAATATACATCTGTTTTTGGATGAACTTCTGCTTGGATCTGGGGTAGAGCGAACAAAACTTTTGTTTGCAAGAGGTACAAAAGTGAACACCTGTTTTGTTCGCAAAGGAACAATGTACCTTGATTTGTCTGGCGAACTTTTAGAGCCATCTATTGGTGTTATAGAGATTAAGGACGGAATTAATCTTCTAAAAAAGAATATTCATAAGAACTTTTTTGGAATCTGGAATATAGAAGTATTTGTAGACGGTAAAGCGGCTTATAAATAAGTGTAAAAATTTTTTGCATTTTTTTAAAACTTAAAAAGTTGACAAAATTAATATCTTGTATGATAATAATTTTATACAAGGCTACATCGAAAGTATATTAAAGGAGCTTCCAGGTATGAAGAAGACTTTGTGTTTATTCGCAGCTGCTATGCTGCTCGTTGGTGGCGCTGCTTTTGCAGAAGAAAGCATGCTCATCGATTTTACTTTGCTTGACGCTGATTGCTGTGCTGACCAAAATGGCAATAACACTCAGAACAAGCATACTACTATGGACTATTCTGTAAGTGCTGGTGCAACTTTCACAAACGATCAGAAAGATCTTATGCGAACTTCACTTGCTCTGCCAGAATGGGAGATTACATTGAACTCGTCAGCTAAATCAGTTCTTGCTTTGGCTGACTCAAAAGTTGTTGCAGCTCCTGTAAAAGACAGTGCAGATCTTCCTTTTGCAGGTAAGAATGTTATGGGTGTTCGCATCGTATTCCCTTCATGGAATGCAAACTCAAATGCAAAAGTAATTCCAGCTTTCGAAATCCCTGCTTATGAGCCATTAGCTCAGCGTGATGATCAGGGTAACGCACAGGAACCAACTGATGAAGAGAAAGCAAGTGGCAAAACTCTTTTTGAAGACGGTTATGGTGTTATTAAGAATGTAGGAACAATCAAATCAATCCAGGTTACAACAATGGGTATGAATCACCCACACGGATTGTATGTTCTTCTTAAAGACAATGATGGTGTAGAAAGACGTTACTTTATGGGTTACCTTGGTTTTGACGGATGGAAAGAACTCCGCTGGAACAACCCACAGTACATCACAGAAATCCGCAATCGCGAGATTCGTGTATACCCAATCTACCCACGTGGACTTCCATTTGTAAAGTTCACAGGATTCCAGATTACACGTGATGCTCGTCAGGATGGCGGCGACTTTATCGGTTACTTCAAAGATGTAAAAATCATCTACGATAAAGCTCTTCTTACAACAGATCGTGATATTGCTGATGAAGACCTCTGGGGAATCATCCACAAGAAAGAAAAGGCTAGACAGAATGCTGAAATGTCAAGATTTGGTGACAAACAGGTTAACCGCTACCTTGAAAAGGCTAAGCTTGCAGCTGAAGATGAATTCACATCAAGCTTGACAAACGAAGGTGGAAACTCTGACAATGTTCAGTAGTCCTTTTGGATTAGCTTAATTAAAAAAGAACGCTGTTGAATTATTCTGATTCAGCAGCGTTTTTTATTTTATGATTTTTATATGAATAACAAATACCTTTCAAAGACTACAATCAGAGAAAACTACGAAGCCTACGCTGAATATTTTGCAAAGATTTTGCAGAATATACTTTCTGTTTTGCAGGAAAAAATCTCATTAAGTGCTCAGCCTACTTATAAGTGGCGCATAAAACGTTTTGACAGCTACTATAAAAAGCTCCTTAGAAAAGAAGCTGGAAAAATTACTACAGTAAATTCTCTTGTTTGTCTTACAGATATGCTTGGAATCCGTTTGATTTGTGCCTTCCTTGAAGATATAAATCTTGCGGTTGCTCAGATTAAAGATATTTTTGAAATAAAAGAAGTAGAAGTTAAGGGAGATGAAAAAAAAGTAAGTGAATTTGGTTATGAATCAATTCATGTGCTTGTAAAGATTCCTAAAGACTGTTTACCAGAAAAAGACGCTCGTTTTAAAGATCTTTTGCCGCTGGAAGGGGAGCTTGTCTGCGAAATTCAGATTCGTACAATTTTGCAGGATGCCTGGGCAGAAGTAGAACATGAGCTTATATATAAAACTGAATTCTCTCCATTTGATATGCCGCTGCGCCGAAAGCTTGCTGCCATTAATGCTTCTCTTTCTTTGGCAGATATTACGTTCCAGGAAATTCGGGATTATCAAAAGAAGCTGCAGAAAGAGCTGGAAGAGCGCCGTCAGTCTTTCTATTCTATGGCAGATAATCTTTTGGATGAAAAACCAAAGGCTAAAAAAACTGAAGAAATTAATCGTGTTTCACCGTTTGTTCAGGGAACAATTGACGATCTTTTGCTTCGTGCAATTCAGGCACACAATGCTGGAAATCTTGAAGAAGCAATTGAAATCTATACAAAAATTATTCAGGCAGTTCCGGCAGACCAGAAGCAGGTTATTTCTGTTATTAGAAAGCATCGCGGAATGGCATATTTTTCTATGAATAATTTTGATGCTGCCCTTGAGGATTTTAATGTCAGTATTGATAATGATCCTGCAGCATTCAGAACTCATTATTACAAGGGAATTGTACTTGCAATTCAAAAGAAGTATAGGGAAGCAATTGAATGTTTTACAACTTCGCTTGAGATTAATGAGTTTCAGGCTCATACCCACTTTAGGCGTGCGCTTTCCTACTACGAAGTTAATGAGTATGAAAATTCTATGAACGATCTTGATGCTGCAATTAAACTAGGCATGAAGGTTGATGAGGTTAAATTTTTGCAGGAAAAGCTTGTACAAAAGTTTGGTATGAATATGTAAGATTTATAAAATATTCAACGTTGGAATATTGACTTAAATGCTTATAATCTATAATATTGTATATCACGAATATTCGATTGGAGGCAATTAAATGGCTGGAGCTAGTAAAAACTCTCGTACAACTGTTGCAACACAAAAATTCGCTTGTCCAGATTGCGGTGGCGAAATCATAATGAAAACAATGATTGAAAATGGCAGACTTAAGAATATTGCAGAATGCCAGAAATGCAAACGTGTTGAAAGAAGACCAAAAGACTTTAAATAATATTTAATTTCTGTGGGAGTAAAACGTATGGATTCATGAGCCATACGTTTTTTTTTAAATTAAAAAAATTATGAAAAAGTACGTATTAATAATTCTTACACTTTTATTCTCTGTAAATGTGTTTTGTGTAAATGTAAATTACAAGCATGTTTATTCTGGAGATTATTCACTTTTTCCAAAATCAGACTATTCACAATTTTATTCAAATAAATTAAAAAATATTTTTCCACCAAATTATAGTTTTCAGTCTTTAATGTTTATTCCCCGCGACAAAATGAAAGGCTATTCCTGCGAAGAAGTTTTAAATAAACTTGATCAGATGGGAGGGCTGGATAAAGAATGTCAGGGTGTTTGTTATGTAGATGCAAATACTCATAAATTAAAGGCAAGATTTAAAAAATCAGAATACAATGCTGCTTCTAAAGAGCTTTATATAAAAGATAAAACTGCCGGGGGACTTGTTTTTAATGTAGATATTGAACGTCGTGGTAAGACTAATAATGTTTACGGCGTTACTGCATTGTTAAAAAAAGACCCGAATAATATTTTTCTTAGGGAAGTACGAAAAAATCAGGCTTGCATTTTTGTTTTTATGGAAGAAAAGGCAGAAGGGGTAAATCTTTATGTGCTTATTCAGTCGGCTTGTTCGCCATTAAAGCTAAAATTTTTAAGAAGCCTTGTAGAAAATGCAATTTCTGCACGCGTTTTAGAGCTTCAGAATTGGTTTTACCGCATGATTTGTACCGAAAAATAGTCATCTTAAGTATTAATAGATGACTTTTTGCAATTTTGTGTTATAATATTAAAATCTAAAAACAAAGGAATAATAAAAATGAATACAACTGTAAGTTCTTTTCTGGCACGTCACAACTTTGTAAATCATGTTGATGTGCTTTCTGTTGCACAGGCTATTTTGGACGATATGTCTAACGGCCTTCAGGGCAAAAAAGCTGATGAGGATATGATTAAAACTTTCTCTAATCCTCCTTCATCATCTGCAAAAGGAAAATCTGTAATTGTAATTGATGCTGGCGGAACAAACTTCCGTTCTTGTCTTGTTACTTTTGATAACAATGGTGTTCCTTCTATTTCTGAAATGGAAAAAACAAAGATGCCTGGTGTAGAAAAAGAACTTTCTCGCAAAGACTTCTTTGAACAGTTTGCTGTAAATCTTGAACATCTTAAGAATAAGGCAGATAGAATTGGTTTCTGCTTCTCTTATCCTATGACAATCACAGAAGATGGAGACGGAATCCTTCTTGGTTTTTCTAAAGAAGTAAAAGCTCCTGAGGTTGTAGGCGCTAAAATTGGTGAAAGCCTTAAAGCTGTTCTTAAAGAGCACGGCTGGAACGACATTAAACGAATTACTCTTTGTAACGACACTGTAGCAGCTTTGCTTGCCGGTGCTTCTCTTACAGATAACGTAGAAAACTTTTCTTCATATATCGGATTCATTCTTGGAACTGGTATGAACGCTGCTTATGTTCAGCCAGCTTGCGAAAAATGCGGAATTAAAAAGCAGATTATTGTTTGCGAAAGCGGAAAGGTAACTAACGTTAATCAGAGCGAATTTGATAAGGCATTTGATAAAACAACTGTAAAACCTGGCAGCTTCCTTTTGGAAAAACTTTGTTCTGGTGCTTACCTTGGACCAGTTTCTTGGTTTGCATTGCAGGCTGCTAGTGATGACGGCTTGTTCTCTGACAAAGTTGCAGCAAAAATCAAGGCATTGCCATCTCTTACATTGATTGAACTTGATCAGTATCTTCATAATCCACGTAATTCGGGCTCAACTTTGGGTGCAATTCTTGCCGAAAATGGAACAGAAGAGGATTACGACAGAGTATTCCAGATTCTTGACGCAATTGTAGAACGTTCTGCTCGCTATGCTGCAGCAATTCTTACAGCCTGCGTTATTAAAACTGGCGAAGGTAAAAATGCTAGCCGCCCCGTATGTATTTTGTGTGACGGAACAACTTTCCACAAAACACATATGATTAAAGAGCGCGTTAATGCTTACCTTGACGAAGTTCTTACAAAGAATCTTGGTTTGTACTGGAAAATTGTAGCATGTGATAACGACATCACTTTAGGTGCTGCAATTTCTGGTTTGATTGACTAAGACTTTTTAAGGTGTGTGTAGTGCACCTTTAAACGGGAGGAAAAGCTGAATGTCTTTTGCAAAAAGTTTGGGAAAATCATTTGTGTTAATCATTATCATTTTGATTCTGCTTATTGGCGGAGGATTATGGCTTGATTATCTTGATGTAATTTCTGTTAAAAAGACATTCGCTCCTCTCTATAAAGTAATGGGAAAAACTCCCCAGACATCGCTGACTGCAACACAGTCACGCCCTCTTGTTGCCAACCTTGACGAAGACCGCCTTGCAAAAATTCAGGAATCACTTTTATTGCAGGCAGAAACCTTAGATAAACGCGAAGCAGACATCACTGTAAAAGAAACTCAGCTTGAACAGACTGCTCAGGAACTTTCTGAGCGCGAAAAAAATCAGGAAGAAAGAGAAAAAACATTTAACCTTGCTGTAAAAAAATACGATGATAAGAATGTAAACGTAGAGCAGATTGCCACCAATTTGAACGGTATGGCGCCTAAAAATGCAGTTGACATTCTTGTTGCAATGGACGATCAGACAGTAATTGATGTTCTGCGCAAGGTAGAAGAACTTGCAAAACAAAACGGCACTTCTTCAATGGGTTCATACTGGCTTAGCTTAATGCCATCTGAGCGGGCTGCAGAAATACAGCGCAAGATGATTAATAAGCCTGAATCATTGAACTAGACCCTGCCAGAAATACGGCTATGCACTTCGTTTATTAAGGAGTGCAAATGGCATTACAATTTATGGATTTTGCTGCTGTTCAGCCGCAGGTTGAAACTTTACAGCTAACAAAAAATCCAACCCTTAATTTTCAAAAAACTCCTGACACATCTTTTTCTGATTTAGTTGTTTCTTTTAGAACTGTAGAAGAAAAATCTGCTTCTGAAGAAATGCCTGAAAAGCTTAATTCTAAGCCTGTGGAAGAATCAGAAAATAAAAATCAAAAAGTCAGTGAAAATTTGCAGAAAACAGAAGTCTCTGAGTCTAAAGAAAAAGTCATTGCAAAAGATGGTGAAAAGCCTTTAGACAAAAAAGAAGAACGTCTTACTCTAAAGAATGAAAAAGAGCCTGTTGTCCAGAATAAAACAAATCAGAATGTAAAGAAATTTGCAAAAAAGATGTCTGAAGAGCCAAAAATTCAAAAAGATTTGCAGACAAGCCGCATTGATGAGCTTTTGCAGAACGCAGATGACTTTAGTCAGTTTGTAAATAATTTTGAAATGCCAGAAGTAAAAGATCAGCCTGAATTAAAGACAGAGGATTTTGAACTTTTAGGCGCAGAAGAGCTTTCTTTAGATACCCAGCTTACAGCAAGTCAGCTTGAATATTTAAATACTCCTGTTACAAAAGAGGAACTGGAATTTTCTTTTGAAGAGCAGGCACAGCCGCAGAAAAAGCTTTCTAAATTAGACAAGGAAGGCAAAATTACTGTAGAAGATTTGCGTACAAAGGCAGAAAAATCTGAAAAAGCAGATTTTACTTCTCTTGTAAAAGATGCAAAAGAAGAAAAAGGTCTTAAAACTGAGCTTAAGGTTACAGGCGAAAATACTGCGACAATCACTATGGAGTATGCCCAGAATGAGGCTCAGGCAGATATTTTGAGCCTTAATAATCAAAGTGCAGGGGCGCAGAACTCAAATTTCCAGCAGATGCTAAATAATCAGATTCAGGCAAATGTGCCGGAGTTTGTAAAAGCCGGAAATATTGTTCTTAAAGATAATAATCAGGGAACAATTAATCTTGTTTTGCATCCGGATGACCTTGGTAACGTAAAAATTCAGCTTAGTCTGGATGGAAAAACTGTACAGGGACATATTGCCGTAGCAACAAAAGAAGCTTTGCAGGTATTCAAGGATAACGCGGAAACTTTGCGCGAGGCATTTATTAAAAGCGGCTTTGAAAATGCAAGTTTTGATGTTTCTTATGGAAGTAATCAGGGTGGTCAGTTTGGAAATGGCGAACAGTTTGCTCAGAATGACGGAAGTGACCTTTGGGCAAAAAGAACCTATTCCACTGGCGGAGTAGAAGTTTTTGGTGACGCAGAAAATACAGAAGACTTTGTGAATTTTGAATCAAATTTTGGAAAGAATTCTGTAAACATTGTTGCGTAAATTCCGAAATTAGTAGTAAGAGGTAGATGATGGAACTGCTGAATACACAACTTAGTGCGAGTGAAAAAACTGCGGTAGATAATGCAGTAAACACTTACAACAAAACCCTTGTTCACGAGGGAAGAAAAACGTCCAACGAACTTGGAAAAGATGATTTTTTAAAGCTGCTTATTACTCAGCTTTCAAATCAGGATCCTACCAGCCCAATGGAAGATACACAGTTTATCTCTCAGATGGCTCAGTTCAGTTCTTTGGAACAGATGACTAATATGAGTACATCTTTTGCAAAGATGGCTGATTATCTGAATTCTCAGGAAGCGGCAGGAACTCTTGGTAAAACTGTAGAA
>JAILHD010000164.1 GCA_024696155.1 Treponema sp.
GGCATCTATTACATAAGTTTTAAAGCCTAATTCCTTTGCGCTTAAAATTGCAGGCTTTTGCATAAGGCCTGCACCCAAAATCAAAATATTTTTACTGCTCATTTTTCCCACCACATATATATATTACTTTTTACGGCAATATATTTCAAATGTGTCACCAAGTTTTAACTGACGGCTCTTAAAATCAGTAATTTTCCATATAATACTTCCAGGTTTTGCTCCGCTGTTTTTAATTTCAGGGAAGCGTTCCGGATGATGACCTGTAGAAACGATTTTTACAACTTCAAAACCATACTTTTTAAGGATTTTTGAAGCTCCAGATGGTTCCCAGATTGTAAAATGATCTGCCGGACTGTTTCTAAAGAAGGCTCTGGCATCTGTTTTAATAGAAATGCCTTCTCCAGACGGAGTTGAAAAAGCAAATATTCCGCCTTTTTTTGTAATTTGGCTGACTTTAGAAAGCACTGAATCAAGATTTCTAAAATGTTCTATTACATACCACATTGTTACAATATCAAACTGACTGATTCCAAACTCGCCTGTTACATCAATTAAAGGGAACTGACTTATTGTTGCTGGAAAGCGCAAATCTGTCTGAACAAATTTTACGGCATCTTCTGAAATATCTGTTCCAAAGGCGTTGAGTCCAAGTTCGCTTGCAGCCTGCATAAATGGGCCGTAAGCACAGCCAATATCAAAAGAATTTTTATCGCGCAAATTGCCCATAAAAAGTGCACTTATGATAGAAAGACGGCGCATTCCCTGCGCTTTGATTGATTCAAAATCTTCCTGATAAGTTTTTCCGTACTGTTTTTTATAATCTTCAAAAAAATAAGACTTTGTGTAGTTACTCTGCACATCAGTAGAAAAAGACATATAAAGCATTCCGCAAGTCTGGCAACGGCGGTAAGTTCTGCTGATATTTCGAGAAACAATTTTGTCTGGAACAGCAGGAGTATTCTGGCATACGGGACAGGTATAATGCTCGCCCGAAGCAAGAACTTTTAAGAAATCGTCAATATTTTTGTTCTGGCTGTAGCCGTTATTAAAACTTGGATAAAGATTTTCTGACTCACAGGCAATTTTTATTCCAACTTCTGTAATGTTTGTATCTGCAACATAGGCAAAATTATATTTTTGAGCAAGATTTTTGTGTAATTTGCTTGTAGGAAGTAAAATTACGGCACAACCAGCGTACATTGCTTCAAAAGCGGTAAGTCCGTAGTGGGTAACTACCAGATCATATTCAAAAAGATGTTCTTTAAGGTTTGGAACAGGCTTAATAAATTCTACATTTTCTGCTTCTCTCGCAAAACGTTCTGACTGCGCTGTAATAATTGCAGTGATTTTTGAAGCAGGAAAGCATTTAGAAAGTGATTCAACAGCAGGATGAGTAAGTCCAGAAGGGTCTTCGCCCCCAAGGCAAACGAGCACTTTTTTTATCTGGGCATTTTCAGCTTTTGAGGATTTTTTATTTTCCGGCTTTTCCATAAAATCCGGTTCACAAAGATTAGCTTCGCGAGTCAAATTAAAAGAAGGAATTATATCTAAAAGGTAATCGCAGTAAGAAGAAAATTCAGAACCTTCGTCAATAGAAATTAGGGCTCGGCAATTTTTAAAGGCTTCTATCTGGGCTTTTGTAAGTTCAAAAGAGTCTGTAATAATAATCGGGCGGTAAGTTTCGTCTGGAAGAAAATCAATTATCTGAAAATCCTTTAATCCCTGATTTTTATACTGAGCAATAAGAGAATCTGTTTCTTCCAGAGTTTTATCTGCGGGAATATAAACAAAGTATGGATTTTTAGATGCAGCAGAAAGGCAGCGGTGCAAATGACCTGTTCCGTGACCTTTTGTAACAGAAGGAACCAGTACAACAGGATGATTTACAAACGCACTTGTTGCAGCGTGAACAATTTGTTCTGTAGAAAATGGCGCAGAAGCGCCGGCAGTCTTTTGGCCTTCTGTTTCAAAAGAGTTTACAATCTGGCAGGCACGTAAAAAATCAGATTTTGTATCTATTGTAGTACGCAGCTCAGGAAAGTAAAAACGATGCGGAGCTTTTACAAAAACACAGTTAAAAATATTTTTATGATTATAAAGAGCAGGACCTACGTGCTCGTGGTCGTACGGATCAGAAGTAAGGCCCTCTGCCTTTAAAAGCGAGTCCGAGCTGAAAATTTCAACGCCACTACCGTGCGGAAGTCCACTCCAGGTAAGATAATCACACTTCATGCCAGAATTATTTCTGGCTTCAAAATCTTTGCAAGATTCTTCTGCAGCTTCGTAAAACAAAAAAGAATTATCGGCAGTTGCACGAATTACAGTTTTACAGTTCAGGGTACGCAGTAAGTCGCAGAAACGTTTAAGAACGTCATTCAGGTCGCCTTTAAAACATTCAAATCCATTCTGGTCGCAAACAGGCTTTATAGAGTCGTAGGAGTCAAAATCTGTGGCAACAAAATACCGGTCTGCATTTACTTTGCGCATAGACTGCAATACCCATGCCAATACAGGCTTTTGGCCAAGCATTTTTAACGCTTTTTGAGGAAGTCTCGTAGAAGAAAGGCGGCACTGAACTACAACTACCCTGTTTGTTTTCATAAGCTGCTCCAGTTTTCTATAAATTGAGTCAAATCCATCTTAAATTTATATTTATTGCGCTCTACCCATTTTTTTGCTTCTGTAAACTGACGTCTTGCCTCTAAAAATCCGCACGAAGAATGATTTTTAAATCCAAAGAACGAAAGCGAACTTATATAAGCAGCGTCATTTTTATATTTAGGAAGCTCATTTTTTAAGTGATAGCGCAGATAATCAAGATTGATTTCTTTTTCTACCAGCGGGATTTCATCGATATAGGCAAAATGAAGCATAGTTGTAAGGCGGGTCTGTTCGCCCCAAAGCCAGGAACGTAAGCCTAAATCAAGATTCTGCCAGTACGGATTTTGAATTGTATAATCAAAACCGCCAAGATTTATAAACTTTTTTCTGTTATAAAGCGCCACATAATCAAAAGGATAGATGGTTTTTGTGCCGTCTGTAACAGAAGCCATTGCATCAACTGTAAAATGCTTTTTTTCTACCGACGGAATAAACTGAACAGGAATACCGTTTTTTCCAGAATCCAAAAGGCGCGGTACAACGCAGTAATAATTATCTTTAATAAGGCGTTCTGCAAGATTTGGAAGAATAATTCCAGAAGGAATATAAAGATTATCACGCAAAACAAGCACGTAATCAGCATCAACCTCACTCATTGCAAGGTTGATAAGTTCTCCATCGTTTGCTTTTTCCAGCGGAACAATAAATTTAATAGCAGGATACTTTTTTGAAATTTCATCAATTGCAAAATTCTTTGGGTCGTGCTCTACAGAAACTATAGAACGAAAGTTGCATTTTAGAAGGTTTTCAAACACATTAACTTTAAAATGACTTCCGCTTGAATTCAAAAGAATTACAGATATATTGAGGACGTTTTCTGAGTTATTCTGATAGCCGCCAATTACAGTGCGGTTTATTTCGTGTTCATTAAAAGTTAAAGGTATAGTATTCATCGCAATTCCTGCAGACTTCACAATATTTTTTATTTATATGGTTCAAAACACTCTCGTCAGTTTTTTTCCAGATTTCTTCCAATGGCAGCTCAAGAACATTGCCAAGGTCTTCTCCACCGCCAGTTTTTCCAGCCAGAGCCGCAGCTGCTTTATTCGGGCAGGCAAAAGCAGAACCGTCGGCAAGAATCGTCATATCACGGCGAAGATGCCAGCAGACATTCCGTTCCACAGGGCTAAGGTCTGCGGGCTTACACGGAGGAAGAAGCCCCGAAAAATCATTGTACTTCTGAATTATGCAGTTTCCCCCGCTTGAATTTGATTTTTCATTCCAGTAGCGGAAGAATGCCTCCAGTTCTTCTTCATTGTTGTTTGTACGCGTAAACTGCGGATAAACCATTCCGGGAAGAGCCTTGCAAAGAGCGTCGCAGCCCGTAAGCGCTTTTGTAAAATTTGCAGCATCAGTTCCGTTCATTTTTGCATATACAGGGGCACTTACAGCGTCCAGATGCACTGCAATCATCACTTTCTGCCAGCCGTTTGTCCGAGGCGCAGCCTTTTCTACAAGAGCACTCAATTGCTTGCAAAAATCTTCTGTTACACAAAGACCAGAAGTTTCAAAGAAAACAGAAAGTCCTTCGTATTTTAAAACTTCTTCTACAATGCGCAAAAAATGTGCATTTAAAAGAGGCTCGCAAAAGAAGGAAAGATTTAAAACCGCGCTTTCAGAAAAATTCGAAATCTTTTTACACAAAGCTGCAAAGCTTTCAAATGTAAACGAGTTCTTTCCTTTTCCAAAAGTATGTTCAGGTTCGTAAACAGGCTTTGTATCCCGCGCGTCTGCAATCTGAATATTATAAAAACCCGGAACAGTCTTAAGAATGCTAACATTCTCAGAAGCAATTTTTGAAATCTCTTCTGCATTTCCTGCAGAAAGAGCGCCTTCTCCAACAGCACCAGCCTTTACCGCAGCCTCATAAAGCGCCTGACTCTGCATAAAATTATCTTTATTAGCACAGCACAATTTTAAACGCAAAAGGCGCCAGTCAGTTTCTGCAAGTTCAGATTCAACTTCAAAACTGTTTATGTCAGTCTTCAAAAGATTCCAGATAGTCTCGCGGCAAACAGGCTTTTCTCCTTCTGCAGCCTGAGTTGTTCTTCCAAGTTCTGCTAAAATTCCTGCAGCCCCGGTATCAATCACTTCTGGTGCAAAACCGTATGGATAGCCGTCTGCAAAAGTGTATTCGCACTTAAATTCCACATGACTCTGAACTATTTTTTTTGTAAGTTCCAGATTAATAAAAGGCAAATCACAATAGGAATAAATTACAAAATCGGCGTTTTTTTCTTTTGCAAGCTGATGAATTTTTGCCAGCAACTCACTTCCTGTTTTTACGTCGTCCTTTTTTACACAATCCACCCCTACTGTGTCAATTCCAGCTGGCAAAAATTGTGCCTTCTTAAAAAATTCAGTGCATACTTCCCGCCCGGATTTTCCGCCAAAAACTTTTTTTTCCTGATATTTATTTTCTTCATCAAATAGAACAACTAATGCTTTCATAACTACCTTATTAAAAAAATACTATTACTCTCCTAAAGTATCGGAATCTCATTGATAAAGTTAATAAAATTGATTAAATTCAATTTATGCCATACGCACAAAATCAGCTTAGTGATTTACAGCAGGAACACGTTTTTTCTGTTTCAGAATTAAATTCCGTAATTTCAGAAATCCTTCAACAGACCTTTTTTAATATTACAATAGAAGCAGAAATTTCTAATTTTAAGCCCAGTGCGGCAGGTCATATTTACTTTACGCTAAAAGATTCTTCATCTGCCATTAGCGCGGTTATGTTCAGAGGCGCCGCCTACAAACTGAACTTTCAGCCAAAAGACGGCGACAAGGTTCGCTGCACTGGAAGTATTTCGGTTTATTCTCCGCGGGGCACATACCAGATTATTGTAAATAAAATGGAAATGGCAGGAAGCGGTAATATCTTACAGCTTCTAGAAGAACGCAAAAAAAAGCTTGCAGCAGAAGGCTTGTTTGATCAGGCTCGTAAAAAGTCTTTACCGTTTTTTCCACGTACTATTGGCGTTGTAACAAGTCCTACAGGAGCAGCTATCCGCGATATTCTTCAGATTACAAAACGTCGTAATCCTGGCGTTAATATCATAATTTTACCGGCAATCGTACAGGGAGCAGAAGCTGCACCAACAATTGTAAAAATGATTGAAATTGCAAACTTTTACGAGCTCTGCGACGTTCTTATTGTAGGACGCGGCGGCGGGTCGTTAGAAGACCTTCTTCCGTTCAGCGAAGAAAGCGTTGTACGAGCAGTTGCAGCATCTAAAATTCCAACAATCAGTGCAGTTGGTCACGAAATTGACTGGGCATTGTGCGATTACGCAGCAGACAAACGTGCCGCAACCCCAAGTGCCGCAGCAGAACTTGCAGTGCCTCTTATGGCAGATTTACAGATGCAGCTTTCTTCTTATAAGGATTTTTTCTATACGGCAGTAAAACAGAAGGTAGAACGCACACGTCTTATGCTCAAGGGCTTTAATCCAGATTCCCTGGAAATAAGATTCAGAGCAATTCAGCAGCCGCTTTTAAACCGCTTTGCAAATGCAAAATCAGCACTTAATCAGAATATTAAAGATAAAATCCGTGATGCAAGAACCATAATTGCTCAGCATAAAACCGTACTTGAAAACGCAAGTCCAGATACAATTTTTGCCCGCGGCTATTCTATGGTAATTGATAAGGCAACAGGAAAGGTTGTTCGCGACGCGGCAATGCTTTCTAAAAACTCAGAAATTGAAATTACACCGGCAAGCGGAAAAATCAGCGCTGTCGTAACAGATATCAAATAAAGCGAGGTATAAAATGAATACATTCGAACAGAACCTGGAAAAACTGGAAAAACTCACTAACGATATAAAAAGAAGCGATATTTCGCTGGAAGACGCCCTTAAGGATTTTGAAGAAGGAATCAAACTTGCAGCCGGAATGGAAAAAGAACTTGATAAGATTGAAGGCAAAATCCAGATTCTTATGAATGAACCTGTTCCTATGGAAAAGGATAATCCTCCGCAGATGGAACTATTTGACGGCGCTGATGAATTAACAGGAACAGCCGGCGCTCCACAGGCAGGAACACGTCAATGAGTCTTGAACACCCTGTAAAGCCCCTAAACCCTGAAGTTGCAAGAAAAATTGCTGCCGGAGAAGTTATTGACCGTCCTAATGCAGTTGTACGTGAACTTATGGATAACGCAATTGACTCTGGCGCAAAAAACATTACTGTAGAAATAAGCGGCGGCGGCATAGAAAAAATCCGCATTGTAGATGACGGCTGCGGAATGACAAAAGACGATTTACAAAACTGTGCCCGTCCACACGCAACAAGTAAAATCTCTAAAGAAACTGACTTAATGAACCTCAGCACGCTGGGCTTTCGTGGCGAAGCATTGGCTTCTATTGCAGCAGTGTCACGCCTTAGCATAACTTCTGGCGGAAACAAAATGCGTGCAAGCATTACAGAAGACCATATTATAGAACCTGCTGCTCAAACTGCAGGAACAATTGTTCAGATGGAAGGCCTTTTTGAAAACTTTCCTGCTCGCCGCCAGTTCTTAAAACGCCCAGCCACAGAAGCGCTAATGTGCAAAAATACCTTTATAGAAAAGGCCCTCTGCAAAACAGAGATTTCTTTCCGTTTTATTCAGGATGGAGAGATTAAACTTGACCTGCCGGCAGGGCAAAGTCAGAAAGAGCGTTTTGTTTTAGCAAACGGCTATTCAGAAGATCTTGCACTTTTTAATGAAGTAAAAAATCAGTCTTCGCATTTTACAGACGACACTCTGGACTGGAGCTTTAATGTAGTAATTGGAGAACCAGCTGTAAGCCGTTCCAACAAAAAAGATATCTTTATTTATGTAAATGGCCGCCGCATACAGGAATACTCTCTTGTTCAGGCAATTGAATATGGCGGACAGGGCTACTTTCCTAACGGTACTTACCCGGTTGCAGCAGCTTTTATAAACGTTGCACCAAGCCTTGTAGATTTTAATATTCATCCTGCAAAAAAAGAGGCACGTTTTTTTGACATTTCTGATTTACACCACGGACTAAGTTCAACTTTAAAGGCATTTTTCTTAAAATACACACAGGCTAATTTTGCAGAAGATAAGCCTGCAGATTTTGTTCGCGAACTTAATTTTGAGCCTCCAAAAGAAAGCTTTATTTCCGAAAGTAAGCCAAGCTACGAGACACATATTTCTTACAAGAATTATGGTTTTAACACTCAGAAAACCGGAGGAGATTTTAGAAGCCGATTTTTGGGCGGAAGTTCTCAAAGTTCAGGAAAAATGCCTTCTACCACGACAATTTCTTCCTCGTCGCTTGCTGAACAGGCTCTGTCAGCCGCAAAAGGCAGCGATGCGTCGGAGGAAGCCTTAAACTTCCGCGCGCCAGCGCCATCATCATCAAAAATAAAATTTATTGGTTCTTGTCTTGGAACTTTTCTTCTGGTAGAAAAAGACAACACTTTGTATTTTATTGATCAGCACGCGGTTCACGAGCGCATTCTTTTTGACAAACTTATGAACAATCAGGGAAAATCGCAGCCGCTTTTGATTCCTTACAAAATTAAAACGGACTCAAAAACTCAGGATAATCAGCTTGAAAAATTAAAAGACGCGCTAACTTCAATTGGCTTTACAACAAAAAAAGTCAGCGA
>JAILHD010000089.1 GCA_024696155.1 Treponema sp.
TCAGTTGACTGACCAAACATGAGGAATACAGCCTGATTAATAATATTGCGGAAAAGTTCGTAACTGTCTTTCCAGCTTGCGCCGTCTTCAGAAATAAATTTTTCAAGACGATACAAAAGTTCATCTTTTAAGGCAATATCAGACTTTTCAACCCATGTTTTCTGAATAAGAAGTGTAAGATTATTCTTAAAACTGATAACGAGTTTATTTACGCCTTCTGCAGGCATTTTTGAAAATCCCTTTTCAGCTCCAAACGCAACAGCAATCAAATCTGCCGCATCATAAAAGTTCTCAGATTTTTCAATAAAATCATTAAGCGCCGCAATCGTAGCCGAATCCAAAAATTCTGAAATAAACTCTTCTTGTTTTGTCATGCCGTTACTATAAAAGTTTTCCTGTTTTTTTTCAACTACCATAAAAATTGGTTATAAAAAAGACTGCCCCTTAGGACAGTCCCTTTCTAACATTCAGTCAATTGTATTTTATTATTTGCTTATTTTGCGCTGATTAATTTTACATCAAAGCAGATGTAAGCTCCGCCTGGGATTCCGGCCTGTGGAATACCGCGTGAACCGTAAGCAAGCTCTGGTGGAATAACCATTTTTCTTGTCTCGCCAACTTTCATTTCCTGAACCATCATATCAAAGCCAGGAATCATCTGACCGCCGTTTGTTTTGAAATCAAGAGGTTCGTGTCCCTGTGGGTGGAAACCTTTTGATGCATCAAAAATCTGACCGTCTGTAAGATAACCTTTGTATTCAACAGAAACATTCTTTCCTTTTCCTGTTACAGAGCCTTTACCTTCTTCCAAAACTTTGTAGTAAACACCACTTGAATGTTTTGTACAGCCATCAATTACTTCTGCCCATTTTTTAGCTTCACGCTCTTCATTAGCTTTAGCAACATCTTTCTGGAGCTTGTCAAAATCAGCTTGAGTTGCGCTGAATTTTTTAGCTTCTTCACCCTGGCGGATAATCTTTACAGACTTCATAGTTGCACCCTGTTTAAGAGAATCAACTACATCCTGACCAGCAAGAACTTCACCAAAAATTGTATGCTTGTAGTTAAGCCATTCTGTTGGAACGATTGTAATAAAGAACTGGCTTCCGTTTGTGTTAGCACCGCTGTTAGCCATGGCAAGTTTACCAGGCTTATCAAAAACGTAACCGTCTACAAATTCATCAATGAATTTATATCCTGGACCACCTGTTCCGTTACCTTTAGGATCACCGCCCTGAATCATAAAGTCCTGACCATCACCGTTTGCTTTGCTGATTACACGGTGGAATTTTAAGCCGTCATAAAAAGGTTTACCTTTAGCGGCATCCAAAGTTCCCTCTGCCAAACCAACAAAGTTTGTAACAGTCATAGGTGTTTCTTTGTAGAACAAATTTAATACAATTTCGCCGCCGTCTGTGTCGATTACAGCAAAAATACCTTCTTTTCCGTTTAATACGTCCATTGATTTCCCCTTATTAGAAGTCTTTGGAGCAGCAAAAGCACCACTCATCATTAAACTTCCAAATGATAATCCTAATATTAGTTTTTTAATTAATTTCATTTTTTCCTCATCCTAATTTTTTTATTTTAAAACTGTTTTATAAACCAGTTATAAATTGCTTTAATACGCTGAGTCATGGCCTCTGGTACCTGAGTTTTAATTGTTGGTACAACACGACAGTTTGCATCTGAACTCAAGTAAACAAGAATTCCATCGCCACAATCGTAAGCAACAACAGTAAAGTTCAAATTCTGAGAAGGAATTCCAACAACTCCAAGTGATTTATAATCATCAATATTATTCAAAACAGCATAAAAAGTGTTCTCTGTCTGATAATAATTGATTTTGTAGCGGCACAAGCCAAACTTTGTATCATTCTGAAGACTGTAACTTACCTGATTGTTGGCATTTCCTGTATTTTTATCTGCAATAGGATTTTTATTGTCAGGACTGGCAATCATAAATGCCTTGTCATAAAGCACTTTTTCTTTACCGTTTTTGTCAGTATAAGTCATACCCTGCATCTTAGAAACAGAACGTACAACTTTAGCAATATCTTCCAAAGTTACAGTGCCTTTTCCGCCTGTAAGCTCAGCCTTAGATTTGTAATAAAGGCTCTCGTAAAAATAAGAATATCCTTTTGGATCCTTTTTGATACGGCTGCCATCAAAAATTTTTTTTGTTTCGTCATTCGGAAAAAGCACAGAAGTATCAGGTTCATCATCGTGAATTACAGTTACTTCTCCCTTAGAAACAAGCTCATCATAATATTTTGGATTTACAAGAGTCTTAAGATTTAACTCCGCAAAAAGACAGGCACTTAAACCCGCAGCAATTGCTATAGAAATTAGTTTTTTCATGCAGCCCCCTGTGTTTGCAGGCATTTTTAAGCCCGCTGTTAAATGATTTTGCGGAAGATTTTCTCTTCCGCAACTTTAAACACATATTTTAGTAAAAGGTTAACGAATTCCTTTATACAAAACTCTAACCTGTTTGTAAACTCCTTCTCCCTCACTCTTTGTGTCTACATCTGGGATATCATTCAAAGTAGTGTGGATAAGACGGCGCTCAAAAGGATTCATAGGCTCAAGCAAAATTGATTTATGTGATGAGCGAACCTTGTCGGCAGTAGTGTAAGCAAGGCGAACTAAAGTTTCTTCGCGGCGGATACGGTAATTTTCTGTATCCAAAATTACGCGAACTTCTTCGTGACCAAGACGTCCGGCATAAATGTTAGCCAAAAGCTGAAGAGCGTCCAGGTTCTTTCCCTTGCGGCCAATCAAAATTGAAGAATGTGATGATTCAAGGCGTACACCAATTTTCTTTTCTTCGCGGTAAGAAACAGAAACTTTAATATCATATCCCATTTTTTCTACGATAGAAGAAATAAATTCAATAAGTTTCTGCTCAAATTCGCCCTGTGGAAGTGGATCTGCTACAATACGTGAATGATTTTCATTGAAGTCTTTTTTACCAAAAGCTCCTTTATCGTCATCATCGTCGTCCAGAGTATGAACGCGGATTTTTACATATCCCTTTTTAAAAAGGCTGTTTTTCTGTGTTTCCAAAATTTCTACATCAAACTGATCTCTCTCAAGATTGAGTTCACTTGCGGCAAGCTCAATGGCTTCTTTTTCTGTTTTTCCTTCGTACTCGTAAGTCATAGTCTTTATCTCCTATTTATATTGCCACAACTTCCGCAAAGCGGAAGTTAAGCAAAGGTTATTTTCATTACAAACTAAAGGTCAAGTTACGACCTTTGCATTTCTCCTATATGTATGAGGGTAACTAAGTGCCCTCTAAAAATTATCGTTTTTTTCCACCAAGCTTCTTGTTTACGCTTGCTGCAATTTCTTCACGTTTTGCAGCCATCATCTTGTTGATAAAAATCTGCTGGAAAAGTGAGAATACGTTACTTACAGTCCAGTAAAGAATAAGTCCTGCAGGTGCATTGTAGAAAATAAAGAAGAAGAACAATGGCATACCGTACATCATCATCTTCATGCTTGCCTGACTCTGATTAGCGCCCATTGGCTGGAAAGATTGAGTAATTTTTCCGAACAAAAGCTGAGAAATTACGTAGATTACAGGAAGAATACGAATCTGATTTCCCAAAGCCGGAATATTAAAGTTCAATGTTTTTACGCTGTCACCAACAGACAAGTCTGGAATCCAGTTTGGAATAAACATAGCTCCGCGGAACTCAAAGTAATTGTTGAACAGGTTATACATAGCAAACAAAATAAGGAACTGGAAAAGCATTGGAAGACATCCGCTTACAGGATTGTAGCCTGCTTCCTTGTAAAGTTTCTGAACTTCCATCTGCATGCGTGCCTGGTCATTCTTGTATTTTTCCTGAATAGCCTGCATTTTTGGCTGAATAGCCTGCATCTTCAAAGTTCCCATAGACTGGTTCTTAGAAAGAGGGAAGAGCAAAACTTTAAGAATGATTGTAAGAACGATGATTGTAACACCCCAGTTAGGAATTACTTTGTACAAAAGTTCCATTACAAACTTAAGGATAGTTTCAAGCCAGTTAAGCCATCCGCTAGACTGAACACAGTCAGAAATTTTGTGACCACCAAAATTCCATGCATTATTTTCTGCAACATTATAGCGCTTTAAATCTTTGTCATTGCGAGGACCAAAATACATATAGTAAGTGTCCTGCATATCGCTTCCGTTAAAGGCAGAACGTTCTACAAATGCCTGAGCGTTTGCGTAATTACCAACTTCAACTTTAGAAGAATACCATGTGTCTGAAATTGTTGTTGTGTCGTTTGGAATTACAAGTTCAACAAAGTACTTACCAGCAATACCCATCCATGCTGTATCTTTTTCGTAACGTTTGAACTGACCGTTTCCTAAAATTACACGTTTATATTTTGTGCCATTATAAGTAACAAACTGGCGGTTTTCGTAGCGGTTCTTTTTAGGATCGTATTTAGGACCAATCTGTGGAGAAGTACGGAGGGTATATGCAATTCCGTTCTGATTCAAACCATAGTTATCATCGCAGTGAACCAGTACATCAAGTCGGAAGAGGTATTCACCAGGTTTGAAAGTATATTTTTTTCCAAGAGTGATTTTACGTCCGTCATAAGTAAATGAACGTTTGAAAAGAATTGTATTTTCATCAATCACTTCTGTATTAAAAGTATCGTTCAAAATTGCAGAATCTGCACTGCCAATTGCCAGAGAAAGAGTTCTGTTTGTTTCGCTGATATTATCAGAAAGCTGAACAAAATCTTTTGTATCAATGTCATTGTGATCTAAAAGCTTGTAGCTAAGGATGTCTCCACCCTTATTTGTAAAAACAACTTCTACTTTGTCTGTTTTTACAGTGTAAGTTTTTTCTTCAATCTGATTTTCATCTGAATTTGCAGAAAGAATACTTACATCATAATTTGAAGATTCAGCAGCTTCTGTTCCTGCAGTTTCTTCAATCTGTGCTGTCTGTGCTTCAGAAACAATCTGCTGATTCTGAGAAAAAAGCATTGGCTGAATTACAAAAGCACCAATAATTACGAGAGTAGAAAGGCTTATTGCCCAAATAGTATTTTTATCCATTTTTTTTCACCTAAGGAACCGGGTCATAACCGCCTTTGCAATACGGATTGCATCTTAAAATTCGCTTAATAGAAAGAACAAGACCCTTACCTGGTCCATATTTTTTTATTGCTTCCATAGCGTACTCGGAACACGATGGTGTGAACCTGCAGCACGCTGGATGCAAAGGAGAAATACAAATTTGATAAGCACGAATAAGAAAGCAGAAAAATTTAGATATTAAATTTTTCATTTTCTTTAATTAATCCTGCCTTTTGACACAATTGACGAATTTGATCACATCGCGAGTGGAACGAATCATTTCCGGGATAAATTAAAAATAACATATCATAACCGGTGTTCAGATGTGATTTAAATAAACGATAGACTTCTCGGCTGTATCTTTTCGATAAGTTCCTTTGAACCGCGTTACCGTAGCCACGAATTAAAGGAAAACCAACTCTGTTCATTCCAAGATTATTTTCCAAAAAAAATAATTTAGCTCCCGGAATACTTATCTTTTTTCCAGTTTTAAACAGCGTTTTAAAATCCACAGGATTTTTTATCCGCTCTTTTCGTTCGAAACGTCCAAAAAATCCTGTTTCTATTAAATCTGTTTCCATCCCTAAAAATTAGTACTTGTTGTGCTCGTCTGCAACAGACAATTTTGCGCGACCCTTAGCACGGCGGCGAGCTAAAACTTTACGTCCACCTTTTGTAGCCATACGAGCGCGGAAACCGAATTTTCTATTACGCTTTACTTTGCTTGGTTGATAAGTTCTTTTCATGGAACATGCTCCTTATATAATTTAAAAAAAAGATTTCTATTGTGATATAAAAATAGTAATAAAATATATCATTTATTTTTTTAATTGGTCAACATGTCATTTTTCATGTTTTCCAAAATTTTGAACAAATCTTCCGGAAGTTTGCCTGAATTTGCCGAATTTTTATCTTTTTTTTCTGACGACCGATTCTGTTCAAACTTATTTTCAAGTTCCTTCTCCGTTTTTTCAATCTTCTGGTCCATAAATACTTTTGCTTTTTCCAGATGATTTTCGTAAACGTCGCTTAAACTTGCTTCTGTACCTCGCACCCTGAATGCAAGAGAAGAGATTTTAAGGTCTGGTAATGCCCATTTTAATCCCTTCAAAATAAAATTCTGGTACATTCTTAAATACTGAATCCATCCAGAATGATTTGTTTCCACAAGAACAACACCGTTCTTCAAATCCACAACTTTTGAATTTGAAGCCAGGCGTCTTCCAATAAAATTATTTTCGGAATCGGTAACGCCTTCTTTATAGCCGATTTTAGAAACTACTTTAGTCCATACACAGCCTAAATCATTATCATCGCGTTTTGAAAAATCGGTAACGGCAGAAATGATGTCTGCAGCGTTAACAATATTAAAATCACTCATGCCATTCTCCATTTTCAATTTTATAGATTTTTGTTGTTTCTTTCATGTATCGCTCGTAAGGCTCGCCCGGCAAAAATGTACAGAAAAGCTGATCGTATTCAGGAAGCATTGCCGTAAGTTTTGCACGCTTGTTAGGATCAAGTTCCAGAAGAACGTCATCCATTAAAAGTACAGGCTTAAGTCCTGTTGTGCGCGTAAAATAAACTGACTGGGCAACCCGAAGCAGCAGCGAAATTAGGCGGCACTGACCAGTTGATGCAATCGGAACAAAGAGTTTTTTATCAAGAACAAAATTAATTCTGTCGCGGTGCGGACCGCTCATTGTAGTTTCCAGATACTTATCGTTTTCGCGTTTTTCTCCAAGCAGATTTACAATATCCGATGGAGTAGGGAAGCATTTTCCGTCCTCTGTCTTAATCTCTTTCCACGAAGGGTCATAAGAAATTGTTAGTCCCTGAATGCCTGCTATTTCTTCGTAAATCTTTCCAAAAATCTGATTAAACTGGAACACCGCTTTTTTGCGTTTATCCTGAATTACAAGTCCAAGGTGCGCCAGCTGAGAATCGTAAACATCAAGCATTTCGTATTCATGATTTTTTAAAATCTGATTGCGGCTCTTTAAAATTTTTTTGTAATTACGCATGTCGTCGATGTAAGTTGAATCGTACATCGTAAGCGACTGGTCAATAAAAAAACGGCGACATTCAGGCTCACCGGTTGCAAAACGCAGATCATCATGACAGAACAAAATACATGGAATTGTGTTGATAAGTTCCTTTCTGTCGTGAATTCTTTTTCCGTTTTTTTCTATGCGCTTTTTGTTGTCTTCAAAAATTACGGCAACTTTTTGTGTGTCACTGTTTTCCTTGTTATATAAAGAATTAACACTAAAATTTTTTTCGCCGTTTTTTACAATCTGGCCGTCAACATGAGTGCGGAAACTTATTCCATAAGCCGCATAATAAAGAGATTCCAGAATATTGCTTTTACCTTGTCCGTTTTCTCCAACAAAATAGACCTCCCGGTTAGAAAGGTCTATAGTGTCGTTTTTTAGATTACGAAAATTGTAAAAAGTTTGATAAAGAAATGGCATTTCCTTAGTAATTCATTGGCATGATTACGTGGATGTAATCACCAGCTGGTTCGCTTCTCATAATTACAGCTTTTGTAATGCTTGCTTCTCCGCCAGCTTCTTCATTCACATTAAAATCAAAAACTACGTTTTCAGATTCAATTACTTTAAGAGGATCTGTTACGTAAGTGTAATTCAAAGCCATAGAAATATCTTGACCGTCGTAGCGGCATGGAATTTCCTCATCGGCAGCACCAGTATCAGATTCAGGAGAAATAAGTTTAAGAACTCCAGAAGAAATCTTAAAGATAATTCTACTTACTTTTTTATCAACCATGATAGTTGTACGTTTTAGAGCTGCATCCAAATCTGCCTTGTTTACCATAATTGACTGAGTAAGTCCTTCTGGAATTACTTTCTGATAGTTAGGGAACTGACCGTCAATCAACACTGAAGAAAATTCGTGATTAGCAAATCTTACAAAAATTGATTTGTCTACTACAGCAATCTGAATGTTTCCTTCTTCTGGAGCATTTTTAAGAATACAAGAAAGAATTTTTACAGGAATAATTGCAGGAGAAAAATCACCGATTTCATATGCAGGTTTATTTACACATGAAAGACGACGACCATCAGTTGCTACCATAGTAAGATTTTCGCCGTTTTTCAAAAAGTAAGAACCTGTCATAAAGTAGCGGTTTTTATCATCAGAAACAGCAAAAATTGTATGCTGAATCATTTCTTTAAAATCTTTTGAAGAAATTTCAAAGAAAGGAAGATTTTCAGAAGTTCCTACTTCTGGGAATTTATCGCTTGTCTGGCTTTTAAGTTCAAATTTTACTTTTTTAGCTACAGGCTTAATTGTAACTTTAATGTCTTCCTGAACAAATTCAATTTCACCTGCAGGAGATTGAGAAAGAATCTGCATAAACTTATCACAGTAAATTGTAGTTCTTCCTTCCTGCTGAATTTCTACTGGAACTGTAGTAGTAAATTTCATTGTTGAATCAGTAGCTTTAATTACTAAAGAATTATTTTCTGCAATCAACAGAATATTTGAAAGTATTGAAACAGGACTTTTATTAGTAATAACTTCCTGAGCAATTGCGATTTCTTTAATCATTGCATCACGATCGAATGTAAATCTCATTTTATATTAAGTCTCCTTTAACTTTTTATACAAATTCAGTTAGCTTAATAATTATTAAATTTTATAAATTTAGTAATAGTAATAATAAGCTATGTTTATACTGTGGAAAACTAATCTAATTCTTTGTAAATTAAAGTTTTAAAATGTAGATTAGTAAGAGGTTTTAAATCACATTTTTTCCACTTTTCCACATTTTACTTAATATTCGTTAGTTTATCCACTTTAAAACTAAGGTTATGCACAATTTTTCTACTTTTTATACTCTTTAACTTCCCTCATTAGATTTTCAATTCTGCTTTCAAGACTTGGATCTGTTTTCATCAAATCTGCAATTTTTTTGTAAGCGTACATAATTGTAGAATGATCTTTTCCGCTGTATTCGTTTCCAAGTTCCATAAAAGACATTTCTGTCATCTCGCGTGCCATATAAATTGAAATCTGACGTGGGATAACGTACTTTTTATCTTTCTTTTTACCTTTCAAATCTGCAACAGAAATCTGATAAGCGTCTGCTACAACCTTTTGAATAATTTCCAGAGAAATATTTTCTGCATTGTTTGTCTGAATAAGGTCGTGCAAAATTGTTTTTACAGAATCTAAATCAAGAGGACGGCCGGTAAGTTCTTCGTAACTGAATACTGTGGTCAAAGCTGATTCAAGCTCGCGGACATTTGTTTCAATATTTTTTGCAATGTATTCAATAATTTCTGGATTAAGTTGCTTTCCCTGAAGTTCAATTTTTTTCTGAAGGATAGCATAACGGTTTTCAAACTTAGGAATCTGAATATCAATGCTTAATCCGTTATTCAAACGGCTTACAAGTCGGTCTGCCATGTTTTTAATTTCTCGGATAGGGCGGTCGCATGTAAATACCATCTGAGCTTTCTTTTCAAAAAGTGCATTAAAGGTATAGAAGAGCTCTTCCTGTGTCTGTTCCTTTCCCTGCAAAAAGTGGATATCGTCCAGAAGAAGAATATCCAGACCACGATATTTGTTTTTAAATTCCTGAGTTTTTTTAGTACGGATGGAATCGGTAAATTCATTTGTAAAACTTTCTGCAGAAATGTAGCAGATTTTAAGTTTTGGATTCTGATTATAAATGTAGTTTCCGATTGCCTGCATAAGGTGAGTTTTTCCAAGACCTGAACCGCCGTAAAACAAAATAGGGTTGCGGGCTTTTCCCGGTTCTTTTGCTACAGAAATTGCTGCGTTGTAGGCAAACATAGAGTTATCGCCGGGAATAAAATTTTCAAAAATAAAGTTTTCGCTAAGCTGAGGATGTTTTTTTAAAGGAGGATGATTTTGAGGTTCTTTATTTTCTTCGATTTTTGAATTTGATACGGTGGCTGCAGCAGGTTTAGGCTGTGGAGCGGCTGGTGTGGATTCCAGAGCCTTAGACTCTGATTTATCATCATCACTATCCGAATTTGAATCAGCAGGCTTAAAATCTTTATTAACAATACAATCAAGTGTTAAATCATTTAATCCTGTAACTTCGCGCAGTTTATTCTGAATAATTTCAAGTGAACCTTTTGTGGTTACCTGATTTTTCATAAACGGTGAAGGAACGCAGACTGTGATTATATTGTTTTCGTCACCTACGTAATTTATGTTAAAGTTGAAAATAAACTCGTTCTCTCTATCTTCCGATACATATTGATTGTGAAGTTCTTCCAAAGCATAATTCCATGCTTCCTGATACATATTTTTTGACATTCTTTTATTATCCTAAAGAAAGGACATTTCATCAAGATTTTTAAATCCTAATCATTGTTAGTTATAGAAAGTTGTTATAAAATTTAATATAATGAAATTCTCATATATATAGTATTTTATACACGGCAAACAGCTGAAAAAATCATACAAAGGAAAAAGTAATGGCTAATTCTTATGATGCTGGTAATATCCAGGTTTTGAAAGGACTTGAAGCAGTTCGAAAAAGACCTGGTATGTACATCGGTTCTACCGGACCACGTGGACTTCATCACCTTGTTTATGAAGTAGTTGATAACTCAATCGATGAGGCAATGGCTGGATACTGTACTCAGATTACAGTTGCCCTTGAACAGAACGATATTGTACGCGTTGAAGATAACGGACGCGGTATTCCTGTTGATATGCATCCTACCGAGCACGTAAGTGCCCTTGAACTTGTTTTGACCCGACTTCATGCCGGCGGTAAGTTTGATAAGGGTTCTTATAAAGTTTCGGGTGGTTTGCACGGTGTAGGTGTTTCCTGCGTAAACGCTCTTTCTGACTGGATGGAAGCAACTGTAAAACGTGACGGACATATTTACCGCCAGCGTTTTGAAATCGGCATTCCAAAAACTAAGGTAGAAACTATCGGTGAATCTGATGAGCACGGAACTACAATCCGCTGGAAGGCTGACAAGACAATTTTTACAGAAACCACTCAGTATGATTTTGATGTTTTAAAGACACGTCTTCGCGAGCTGGCTTTTTTGAACAGTGGTATTGTGATTATTTTCCGCGATGAACGCCTTGAAAATCCAAAAGAGGAAATCCTCAAATTTGAAGGCGGTATCAACGAGTTTGTAAAGGAATTAAATAAGGGAAAGGGAGTTGTTCCTGAAGACCCTATTTACATCAACGAAGAAAGCAATGATGTAATTACAGAAGTTTCAATTCAGTACAACAACTCTTTTACGGAAAATATTCATACTTTTGTAAACGACATTAATACCCGCGATGGCGGTACTCACCTTGAAGGATTTAAATCTGCCATCCGTTTTGTTTTGAATAAATTCTTTGAATCAAATGAAAAGCTTAAAAAGCTGATTGATAAGGACGAAAAGCTTACTTATGAAGATTTGAGTTCTGGTCTTACAGCCGTAATTTCCATGAAGGTTCCGGAGCCTGAATTTGAAGGTCAGACAAAGGAAAAACTTGGAAACACAGAAGTAAGAACAATTGTTGACCAGATTCTTAAGGAAAAGCTGACAGTTTATTTTGAACAGAACCCTGATGTTCTGGAAGCAATTCTTAAAAAGGGAATTGATGAAGCTAAAGCCCGTATTGCTGCCCGCAAGGCAAAAGACAATATGCGCAAAAAGACAATGAGCGACGGCTTCGGTCTTCCAGAAAAATTGTCTGACTGTTCAATGAAAAATCCTGAGCTCTGCGAAGTATATATAGTCGAGGGAGACTCTGCGGGTGGTTCTGCAAAGAAAGGCCGTGATCCTAAAACTCAGGCAATTCTTCCGCTTTGGGGAAAAATGCTCAACGTAGAAAAGGTTCGTCCTGAAAAAGTTATGAACAACGATAAGCTTGAACCGGTAATTGCATCACTTGGTGCAGGCTTTGGAAAAGACTTCAATATCGATAAACTCCGCTATCATAAAATCATTATCATGGCCGATGCCGATGTCGACGGTTCACATATCCGTACTTTGCTTTTGACTTTCTTTTTCCGATACATGCCACAGATTATCGAACAGGGTTATGTTTATCTTGCTATGCCTCCGTTGTTCCGAGTTCAGCTTGGAAAGAAAGATCCTGTATATTGTTACAGTGATGCAGAGCGTGATGCTGCACTTGAAGCTCTCGGCGATCAGCGAGATAAGGCAGATGTACAGCGCTACAAAGGTCTTGGTGAAATGGATGGAAAGCAGCTCTGGGAAACAACAATGGATCCTGCTCACCGAAAGATGCGCGTAGTAACAATTCCGGATGCAATGGCAGCTGACAAGATTTTCAGTGTATGTATGGGTGAAGAAGTAGAACCTCGCCGCAAGTTTATCGAAGAAAACTCAAGCTACGCAAATCTGGATATTTAAACTAACGAACGGTCGGTGGTTAACTTGAGCAACAGTGATTGAGCTTGTCGAAACCACAAAAAAAAATACGTCATGCTGAACTTGTTTCAGCATCTTATAAAAAAGCACTGTCACACGGCAGTGTTTTTTTTTATTAAAGAATATCTTTATTGTTTTAAAACTCAAAATCAAATAAACTTTAAAAAAAGGAAATATGCCATGGCAAAAATATTACCACCAGTTTTAGAAAGTGAACGACTCATTTTACAACCCCTCACTCTTGATGATCTCGAAGCAATTTTCAAATGGACAGGCGATCCTCGTGTAAATAAATATATGATTTACCCTTTATATAAATCTCCTGAAGATGGTCGTGAGTGGCTAGAGTCTTTATACGAAGATGAAAAGATACTTGATTATGGTTTTGTATTGAAATCTACTGGTGAGCTCATTGGCAGCGGTTGACTTTATTATCATGAAGATATTGATGTCTGGAACGTTGGTTATAACCTTGCTTATGACTACTGGCATCATGGATATACACCAGAAGCCATTTCCAGAATAATTGAATACGCAAAAAGCA